>JACCSV010000034.1 GCA_013812805.1 Sphingomonas sp.
CGAGGAATATTGGGACTATGTCACCCGCATCTTCGACTGGGGGCAGGACCAGACCTGCAACCTGATCCTCGACGACGGCGGCGATGCGACCATGTTCGCGCTGTGGGGCGCCCGCGCCGAAGCCGGCGAGGAATTGTTCGAGCCGTCCAACGAGGAAGAAGAGATCTTCGTCGCGACGCTGCGCAAGTTCCTGGCCGACCGTCCCGGCTACCTGACCAAGACCGTCCAGGCGATCAAGGGTGTCTCGGAAGAGACGACCACCGGCGTTCACCGCCTCTACGACCTCTCCAAGCAGGGCAAGCTTCCGTTCCCGGCGATCAACGTCAACGACAGCGTCACCAAGTCGAAGTTCGACAACCTCTACGGCTGCCGCGAAAGCCTGGTCGACGCGATCCGCCGCGCCACCGACGTGATGCTCGCCGGCAAGGTCGCCTGCGTCGCCGGCTTCGGCGATGTCGGCAAGGGCTCGGCGCAGAGCCTGCGCAACGGCGGCGCCCGGGTCATCGTCACCGAGATCGACCCGATCTGCGCGCTTCAGGCGGCGATGGAGGGTTATGAAGTGGTGACGATGGAGGACGCAGTGAAGCGCGCCGACATTTTCTGCACCGCGACCGGCAACATGGACGTGATCACGCTCGACCACATGCGGGCGATGAAGAACATGGCGATCGTCTGCAACATCGGCCACTTCGACAGCGAGATCCAGATCGGCGCGCTCGCCAACATGAAGTGGACCGAGATCAAGCCGCAGGTCGACGAGGTTGAGTTCCCCGAGCGCAAGAAGATCATCGTTCTGGCGAAGGGCCGGCTGGTAAATCTCGGCTGCGCCACCGGCCACCCGAGCTTCGTGATGAGTTCGAGCTTCACCAACCAGGTGCTTGCGCAGATCGAGCTTTGGCAGGGCGGGGACAAATATAAGAACGACGTTTACGTGCTTCCCAAGCACCTCGACGAGAAGGTCGCCGCGCTCCACCTCGACAAACTCGGGGTCAAGCTGACCAAGCTCAACGACAAGCAAGCGGCCTATATCGGCGTTTCGTCCGAGGGCCCGTTCAAGCCCGAACACTACCGCTACTAACCGCCGGCGAGGGCCGCCGCGCCCGTTCCTTTGTTTTGCTCCCCGCTCTATGCCACCGTTATGTGGCGAGGGGATCAATAGGCGTGCCGGAGCTTGCGACGTCGAGCATTGTCGCGATTGCGCTGGCCGCGCTTTGGATCGTCCTTGCAAGCGGCGTGTCGCTGGTCGCTGCCCGGCGCATCACCCGGGCCCAGGCCGTCGTGGCCGGCGCAGCCCGGCTTCAGGGATTGCTGCAGCTTTCACCGGCACGGCCGGTCGTCGTCGACCCTGATGGACGCCTGGAAGCCGACCCGCGGCTGCTTCGGGAGATCGCGCTGACGGGCGAGCCTCGTCGACTGGAAGACCTGGCAGGCGCGGACTGCGGCCTGGCCAGCGAGGATGCCAAAGCACTTGCCGCCGAGGTGCGCGAGGCGGCGCTGGCGGGCGGAAAGGTCCAGCGCCAGGTGCAGGTCGCCGGCAGCGGGCGAGTGCTCGAGGTGCGCGGCGGGCCGGCGCCGCCGCCGGAGCCCGCCGGGACCATGGTGCTTTGGTTCTCCGATACGACCAGTGCCGAAGCCGAGCGGCTGAAGACCGCGCAGCGGCTGGCGCAGACGGAAGCCGCTTTGGACGCGCTCACCCACCTCATCGAGTCCGCGCCGTTTCCGATGTGGTACCGAGGTCCCGACCTGACCCTCGGACTGGTCAACAGCGCCTTCGTCGAGGCCGTTGAGGGCCGCGACGCCGCCGACGTCATCGCCCGTTCCAGCGAACTAGTCGGCGATTTAGACCAGGCCAAGGCAGCGGCGATCGCCGCGCTGGAAAGCGGCAAGCCTTATCTTCGCGAAGAGGCGGCAATTATCCGCGGCGAGCGGCGGTTGCTGAAGATCGTCAACGTGCCGCTGCCGACCGGCGCCGTAGCCGGCTTCGGGATCGACATTCAGGAGCTGGCAGATGCGCGGGCGGAGCTTGCACGCCACATCCAGTCGCAGCGCGAGCTCACCGACCGAATGACCGCCGGAGCCGCGCAATTCGACGCCGAGCGCAACTTGAGCTTTTTCAACGTGCCGTTCGCGGCGATGGCGCACCTCGAATCCGAGTGGCTGGCCGAGCAGCCGGAGTTCGACCAGCTGATCGAGCGCATGCGCGACAACAACCGGCTTCCCGAAACCCGCGACTTCCCGAGCTGGAAGGAAGAGCGCCGAGCCTGGTTCACAAGCCCCGAAGAGCTGATCGAAGAAGACTGGATGCTTGCCAATGGCGACCATTTCCGGGTCGTCGCCCAGCCGCTTCCCGACGGCGGCCTGCGATTGTTCTTCGAGGATCGCACCGAGCAAGTTCGGCTCGCGTTGGCGCGCGATACCTTGCTTCGGGTCCGCGCCGCCACCTTCGACAATCTGTTCGAGGCGATCAGCGTGTTCGCCAGCGACGGCCGCCTGTATCTTTGGAACCGCCGCTTCAGCCAGGTCTGGGACCTCGACGAGGAATGGCTGAGCGAGCATCCGCGGGTCGACGAGCTGGTTCCGGTGATCGCGCGCAAGCTCGTCAACCCGACCGCCGCCGCGCAGATCCGCGAGATGGTTCGCAAGACGACCAACGAACGGCAACCGGCGAGCGGGCGGATCACGCTGACCGACGGCCGGCATTTCGAGTTCGCCGCGGTTCCGCTGCCGGACGGAAACGCGCTCTTCACCCTGGTCGATGTGACCGATTCCTCCCGTATCGAAGCGGCGCTTCGGGAGCGGGCGACGGCACTTGAGCAGGCCGACCGGGTGAAGACGGATTTCGTCGCCAACATGAGCTACGAGCTGCGCACGCCGCTGACCTCGATCGGCGGCTTCGCCGAGATGATGGCGCACGGCTACGCCGGCAAGCTCACCCCCGCAGCGGGCGAATATACCCGGGCCATTCTTGAATCGGTCGATCGCCTGTCGAAGCTGATCAACGACGTGCTCGACCTCACCCAGGGCGACACCCGCGGCGTGCTGCTCGAACGCGAGCGGGTGGAAGTTGCCGGCCTGTGCCGGAGCGCGCTGGACAAGCTCGAGCTGCGAGTAGCCGACAAAGGCCAGCAGCTGCTCGTCAACATTTCCGACGACGTCGGGATCGTCGTCGGCGACGCCCGCCGCCTGTGCGAGTCGATCGAACACGTGCTGGCCAACGCGCACGCCTATACCGACAAGGGCGGAAAGATCGCGCTCAAGGCGTGGGGAGACGAGGGCAGAGCGATCATCCAGATCAGCGACAATGGTGCCGGCATCGCCAAGAAGGACCTGCCCAAAGTGTTCAACCGGTTCGATCGGGTGCGGGAAGAGGCGGTCCGCGGCGAGGCGGCACTGGGGCTCGGCCTGCCGCTGACGCGACAGTTCATCGAGGCCCATGGCGGCCGGGTCGAGCTGGTTTCGGCACGGGGCAAGGGGACGACCGTGACCCTGACAATTCCCCGCGTTCCGCAATGATTCTTGCGAGCGAAGCCGACACGGACGCGATCGGCGGCACCATTGCCCGCCAGCTCCGTGCCGGGGACGTCGTGACCCTGTCCGGTGGCCTTGGCGTCGGCAAGACGACGCTGGCACGCGCCATCCTCCATGCGCTGGGCCACGACGGCGAAGTGCCGAGCCCAACCTTTGCGATCGTCCAGCCGTATGAGGAGCTCGACCCGCCGGTGTGGCACGTCGACCTGTACCGGATCGAAGACCGGCGCGAGATGGACGAGCTCGGGCTTGATAGCGCGGCCGAAGCCATCCTGATCGTCGAGTGGCCGGAGCGCGCGGGCGACGGAGCGTGGGGCGGGGCACTGGAGCTGTTCCTGGATTTTGCCGAACCCGGCGCTCGCCGCTTGACAGCAAAGGTCCCTCCGGCATGGCAGGAGCGATGGCCCAGCCGATGATTCCGCCCGCTCATGCTAATGATTTCCTCGCCAGTTGCGGCTAGCAAGGAGCCCGAATCGAGCCGCTGGCCGGTGACGCCTCGTTCCGCCGCTACTTCCGGGTCCTCGACGGCGATCGCCGGGCAGTGCTGATGGATGCGCCGCCGCCGCTGGAGGACGTGCGGCCCTTCGTTGCGGTCGCCGAATGGTTGAGCAACGTCGGCTTGAGCGCGCCCGACATCCTGGCGCGCGACCTCAAGCGCGGCTTGCTGCTGCTCGGCGACTTCGGGGACTGGCGGCTTCGCGAGATACTCGACGAAAATCCGGCGCGCGAGCGCGAGCTGTACGAACTTGCGACCGATGTCCTGGTTCACCTCCATTCCCACCCGCCGATGGCCGGGCTCCGGCGGCACGAGCTCGAGCAGTGGCTCGAGGAGCTGCAGCTGTTCGTCGACTGGTATTGTCCGGCGCTCGACATCGCCGTGGATGCCGATGGGTACCGGGCCGCCTGGACCGAGGCACTGGAAGCCGTCGCCGGGGACGGGCTTGGACCGGTGACCGTGCTTCGCGACTATCACGCCGAGAATTTGATGCTGGTGCAGGGCCGCGGCGGAATCCGGCACTTCGGCCTGCTCGATTTCCAGGACGCGCTGGCTGGCCACCCGGCCTACGACCTCGCTTCCGTGCTCGAGGACGCGCGCCGCGACGTGTCGCCCGAGATCGAGCGCCAGATGATCGAACGCTATGTCGCCACCACCGGCCACGGCGAGCGGTTCGAACGCGCCTATTGGGCGCTGGCAGCGCAGCGCAATACGCGAATCCTCGGGGTCTTCACTCGCCTGTGGAAGCGCGACGGCAAGCCGCACTACACGGCGTTCCAGCCGCGCCT
>JACCSV010000078.1 GCA_013812805.1 Sphingomonas sp.
GGCCGCCTGGTGAGCGAGCACCGTCGTCGTGTAATTCTCATACTCGCGTTCGATGTCGTTGACGAAAAATCCGATCATCATTGTTCAATCACTCCACATCGAAAATCTTGTCGAACGAGGCTTCGCCTCGAAGCCGCGCAATCCGCCGTTCGACGTCCGGCCGCTGCAAGAACTCCGGTTTGAACAGCGGCGCCCGCACCAGCCGGCGCTGCATCAGCTCGCCGATGGCCTCGACATGATCGGGCGCGATCTTGCCGGTCCAGAACGGGTCGAGCGAAGCTCCGGCAGCGACCAGCTCGACGACGCTCCGGAAGCCCTTCAGGTAAATCAGGTCCTTGGCGAACCCGCCGGAGCGGAACACGCGCGTGGCAATGTCGAACGCCGGCTTTCGGGCCAGGCCATGCTCGTCCGTGAGCAGCCCATAGACCTCGACGAATTCGGCGCCGTCGAGCATCGCATCGACTGCCAGCACCCGGCCGGCAAGCAGCCGCATGCGGCTGGCGGAAAGCCCACCGACCGCCCACTCGGCGAAGACCCCAAGTCCCTCTTGGACGCCTTCGTAATGCGCAAGGCCGGTGCGGAACACGGTCAGGCCCTGCGCGGCGCCGTTGAAGTAGGTGAGCAGATGCACGCTGATTTCGTGGCTGAGCAAGGCGTCAAGCCGCGAGGGCAGCATCGATGTGCTGCCGGCGATCATCAGCTTGCCGCCCGAGACCAGCAGGCTGCCGACGTCCTCGCGGATTTCGATCGCCGCGTCGAAGCTGGAGTCGATGGCTTTGTATTTCTCGACCAGTGCTCGGGCCGCTTGCGCCACTGCCGCCGCGCCGATCCGAGTTTCCGGTTCCTTGGCGGGACGAGTGGTGGCGAGAATTGCCCGAGCATCAGCCCGCAGGCGTGAACCGACCGTTCCGTAATGCAGCAGCGAAGCGGCTTGGAAAGCCGCGGTGTTGCGCGTCGCGAGCATGGTCAGCTGATGGTCGAGCTCCTGCCGTTTTTCGGACAGCAGCCGCTCGAGCAAGGGATCCTCGAGGATCGACAGGTCAACGGCGTAAAGGTCGCGCTTCCCAGCGTCGGGGTCGACGGTCAGCGGGCGATACCGGAACTTGGGCGCCTTTTGCGCGCCGTCCGCGAAGAACTTCTCCATCGCATCGCGGCTGTTGATCGGCGATACCGACAGCAGGAAATCGAAGCTTCGCGCCACCCGGTCGAGCCGTTTATCGGCGTCGAGCGCGGCGGCGAGGAAGGCGCTTCGTCCGAGCGATCGGTAGTGAGGGGGCGGCTCCCCGTCGCCGTCGGACATGAATTCGCACGTCGCCTGCAGCAAAGCGTCGCCGACCGCGACGGCGAGGTCGTGGGTCAACTGCGGATAGAAGGTGTGCTCGTCGACCCGATGGATCTGCGGAATCACGATCGACAACCGATCGATATCGGGGCCGTCGCAGTCGAGCTCGATCGAGGGCAAGCGGGCGCTGCCGGTGACCACTTCCGGCTTTCGCAGGTCGATCTGGATCTTGCCGAGCGCTTGCGCAAGGCAACCGAGCGCGCGGCGACCGCGCCGCCCTTTTGACGCCCCGACCTCGATATCGAACGGCGGCAGCTGTTGCGAGCCGTCTGGCGTCGGCTGCCACGGCGCATCCTCGACGCTCGTCACCAGGATGCAGCCGAACCGGTCGTGCATCGCGGCGGCGATCGCCGTGAACGCTTGCTGCGCCGCCCTGTCGTCCTCGGGCGACCAGATCAGATAGGCTGGACTGTTGATGGCGACTCGCCGGGCAATGCTCCGCTGCGGGTCGGCCGACCGGTGCAGGACGATGAACGGCAGCCACCGGTCGAGATGTGCTCGGCCGGTCTCGCCGACCGTCTGGCGAAGCTCGCCGCGCTTGCCGAACTCCGGCTCGAACCGCTCGCCAGCCGTTTTGAGCTGAGCGCGGCTCATCGCTTGAGTATTTCCTCGGCGGCGGCGGCGACATGGACGGTGAAGGCCCGCATCGCCGCGACTTCGTTCGGGTCGGGCTTGCCGCTCCATTCGTCCATGAAGAACTTCTTGAACTCGAGCGCGATCGCGCAGCCGCGCGCCGGATAGCGCTCGTGGATGAAGCGCGTTTGCTCGCCCTTGCCCTGGAAGGCGACGTTCTCGCGCACATCCAGGTGGCGCCCGTTGAAATCGAAGTCCCGCATCGCCTGCATCAGCGGATCGATCAGGAACGCCCATTCGTCGCGTGGCATCGAAAAGGTGCCGATGTTGATGTCCGGCGCATCCAGCTGGGGCGTCGGCGCCGAGTCCGGGCCATCGCGGCGGTGGTTGTAGCTGTGAGCGTCGATCACCGCGAAGCGGTCGTGTCGACTGGCGAGTTCGTCGAGAACCGCGCCCAGCATCCGGTAATATTCACCGTGGAGGTCGAGCGAGCCGCTTACCAGTGAGTCGTCGAGTTCGCCCGACTTCCAGACGTTCAAGCCCCAACATTGCTCGGGTGTCCGGTAGACGGCGCTGTCGCGGGCGCGGTTGAGGTCGAATTCGAAGCGTGAGCGGTGGACGATGATGTGGGACGAGACGCCGCGCACCGCCTCGCCGGTGAACGGATCTTCTTCGCGCAACCGGTCGAGATCCGCCAGCACCATGTCTCGCGCGATTTCCGCTCGAAGCTCATGCCCGTCGTGGATCGCCGTGGCTACTACCGGGCCGGGGCCGTGCTGGACGGTCCACCATCGCTGGTTGGTATCTGGGCTAGCGCTCACCTCAGCATAGCGCTTCGAGGTGGCTTCGGTTGCGCCAGTCGGCAGGAAGCCGTGGATGCCCCGTGAGCATCCAAACTAGCGATTGCAGTTGTTCGCTGTCGTTCGAAAAATCCCAGGATTACTGCCAAACGCTTGCTCTTTCTTCCGCAGTCGTTCGTTGACGGACGCCAGAAACCGGCGCAAAGTGAGGGAGTAGATGAGGGAGTGATCCAAGAATGCCGCAGCTTACGGCAAAAAATGTTGAACGCGCAAAGCCGGGTCGGCATGCCGATGGGCAGGGGCTCTACCTCCTCGTCTCGAAAACGGGTTCGAAGTCCTGGGTGCTGCGGGTCCAGGTTCGCGGGCGGCGCCGCGACATAGGCTTAGGGTCGATCGCTGAACTCACGCTCGCAGAGGCAAGAGACAAGGCGCGCGAGCTGCGGAAGGTGGCCAAGTCTGGCCGGGACCCGATAGCCGCGAGAGACAAAGCCAAGGCGGAGATACCGACATTCGAGAAGGCGGCGGAGGTTTGCCATGCGGCGCGCTCATCCGGGTGGAAGGGACGCCATGCAGACGCATTCCTCTCGTCTTTGAAGCAACACGCTTATCCGCGTTTGGGGCGACTGCTGGTGGACAGCGTCGACGAGAAGGACCTCGTCGCGGTCCTGTCGCCCTTGTGGCACGAGAAGCCTGCGGCGGCACGCAAGCTCAGGCAGCGCATCAATACCGTCCTCGACTACGCGAAGGGCAGCGGCTGGCGCCCGACTGGCGCACCTCGAGACGGGTTGCGTCCATTGCTCCCCAAGCAGGCCAAGGCGGGCAACTTCGCTGCCATGCCGTACGCGGAGGTTCCCAGCTTCGTTGCCGGTCTCAGAAGCAGGTCAGCCACTGCTGGTCGTCTGGCGCTGCTGTTCGTGATCCTCACCGCCGCCCGCTCGGGGGAAGTCCGCTCAGCGAAGTGGTCGCACATCGACCTTGAGAGAAGGCTCTGGAAACGTCCAGGCGCACTGATGAAGTCCGGCGACGACCATGTGGTGACGCTCTCCGCTTCAGCAACGGCAGTCCTGCGGCAGGCGGAGAAGCTGCGGACGACGCTGGCCGACTGCCTTATCTTCCCGGGCACTGGCGATCGGCAGCTTTCCGACATGACGTTGCTCAAAATCGTGAAGGCGGACGGGCGCGGCTATTCGGTCCACGGCTTCCGCAGCTCGTTCCGTACCTGGGCTGCTGAGCAGATGCCCACGGTTCCGGAGGCCGTCGCGGAAGCAGCGCTTGCGCACGTCGTTCCTGATGCTGTTGTGCGTGCTTATCAGCGGGCCAAATTCATGGACATGCGCCGGCATCTGCTCGACGCCTGGGGAGACTTCGTCGACGGCAAGAGCAATGTGCTGAGGCTGGTCGGGTGAGTGACGCGCCACCTCGCCGCCGCCGGTCCATTCCTACGGTGTCTAATGATCCATTGCGTTCCTCCATTAAAGCGGCCCGATCGGCGCCACCTGACAGCCCAGCAGCACTCAGAGCAGCTCAGGAGGCGGTCTTTCACGTCTTGATGGAGTTGCAGCCAGCGATCGGGAGCATTCTGAACCCCGACGCCAGCTGCCGGGCCTCTTGGATCCGATCATTGCACTTTCTGACTCAGACCGACCGCTTCCCAGCGCTCAGGGATTTGGCCATTGCGTTGCAGGAGCTGGATCGAGGGGTGGTCCATGCCGCTCTGATCCCGGCGCTAGGTGGCCGTCGGGGAGGCAAGCATGACACGCGCTTCCTGGAAATTCGTCGAGATGCTGTCGAAGCTGCGGATGAGCTGCGTCGCCGATGCAAGTGCCACGAGGAGTACAAGGCACGGGTTCGAGAACTGGGGAGCAGCGCATCGACGGTTGAGAGTTATCGTAAATCTCTCCTCAGCGGCCCTGCTGAGTTCCGGCCACGTTCCAGTTACCGGCTAACTTGGGGCGAGGAGAAGCCAGAAGATCTGCTGTGTGGGGCCACCCGCAGGATCGGCGATTTACGTGACGCAACTGACGAAGACTCTACGACTTAATCGCGAAGCCGTGGAGCGCGTTCCTTTTGCCCGCAGCTCATCCATGTGACTAATCGATCTCCGTTCGCGGTGGGACACTCCCCGCCGCAGCAGAACGGAGATGCAAAAGATGAAGCTGACCGCAACCGTGAAGGAGGCCTGCCAAATGACGGGCCTCGGGAAAACGACCCTCTATGATTTGATGGCGCGTGGCGAGATCGAAAGCACCACTGTCGGCCGGCGCCGTCTCGTGAAGGTCGAAAGCCTTCGTAAGCTCGTCGAGGCGGCATGAAATGGTGCCGGACATTGAGGCTCTCGCACCTTCAATGCGAGAAAGCCGCCGGCCTGATTTAGGCTCGACGGCTCCCGTTTGTCAGCTTGGCGGCGACACACAGATATGTAGCGAGACCGAGTGCTGGCCGCAAGTTTTGAGCGACCGCTACCGCATCTCACCTCCTCATGCAGAAGTCGTGCTCTGGCACCTTCGTAGGGGAGGCGGCGATGACTGAGTTCGCTGCCAAGGATATGCACCGCATCCGGTCCACTGCGGCGTTACTAACGTCGGACAATGACGGGGAGGCGCTGGGCGCGGCTCGAGCGCTGTGTCGGCTGCTCAATCAGCACGGCCTAGATCCTGCCGGCGTCGTCGGCGCGGGGCTGGTCGGGCGCTCCATCTCAAGTTGTCGAGACATTCGGAACGGGCCTGCGCCGGTCAGCATCCTTCGCCCGCACCAGCTCGATGTCCGCATGTGCTTGGCCTATCCGCATCTCCTCGACGAGTGGGAGCGGAGCTTTCTCGGCAACGTCGTCGCCGCGCGGTCGATTTCCGAAAAGCAGCGCAGCCGCCTCCAGGTAATCGTCGCCAAGGTCGAAAGGGGGCGGAGATGAAGACTCCATCTGCCGCCAGCCGGCCGCGTGGCTATATCGCGAACTATCGGCCGCAGGCACGGACGCGGGCACTGCTCGATGACGTGATGGCCGTGCTCGCCGAGTACGAAGAGCACCTGCCGCTCACCAGTCGGCAAATATTCTACCGGCTGATCGGTGCCTACGGGTATGAAAAGACAGAGGCGTTCTACAAGCAGCTGTGTCACCATATCGCCCTTGCGAGGCGGGGCCGGCTGATCGCGTTCGAAGCGATCCGCGACGATGGCGTCACCACCATCAATCTAGAGCACTTCGACGACGCCGACGACTTCCGGGCGCACCTGCGGTTTAAGGCGAGGACCTACCGCCGCAACTTACTCGCCGCCCAAGCAGTACACGTCGAAGTCTGGTCCGAGGCGGCCGGCATGATCACGCAGCTGGCGCGGGTAGCATCGGACTATTCGATCCGCGTCTATTCGAGCTCGGGTTTCGACAGTCTCTCGGCGAAGAAGATGATCGCTGATCGGGTCTGCGAGCAAGAGAAGCGGGCGATCATTCTGCACCTGGGCGACTATGACCCATCGGGCGTGGCGATGTTCAACGCCGCCGCTGAGGACGTTACCGCGTTCGTGATGAAGGACCGACCGCACGGTCTGGTCAGTGTCGAGTTTCGGCGAGTTTGTCTGACCGCCGATCAGGTCGAGCAGTTCAACCTGCCGACCGCCCCGGCGAAGGCGACCGACTCCCGGACGAAAGCGTGGCGCGGCGAAACCTGCCAGCTCGAAGCGCTCGCGCCCGACCAGATCGCGGACCTGCTTCGCACGGCAATCGAGGAAGTGCTGGATCTCGATCTTATCGCCAGTGACCTATCCATTCAGGCACAAGAGCGGGAAGAACTGGTCAAGTTCCTCCTCCCCGCGCCGAGTTCTACGGCAGGCCGTAATAATGGGGAGGCAAGGCTATGAGGCCTGGCCTCGATATTGCGGCCATTGTCGCCAGCCATCCGCTGCCCTCGGTCGTCGGCGCTTCGCTGAAGCTTCAGCGGGCCGGAAACGAGTGGAAAGC
>JACCSV010000127.1 GCA_013812805.1 Sphingomonas sp.
TTCGCGCCGTTCGAAAAACTCTCGATGGCAGAGCATCGGCGGGTGTTCGACGTCGGCTATTTCGGAATGGTCCAGGGCAGCATGACCGCGCTCGCCCACCTCAAGGGCGAGGGCGGAGCGATCATCAATGTCGGCTCGATCCTGTCCCACCGCGCAGTCCCGCTGCAGGGCCCATATTCGGCGATGAAGGCGGCGTTGCTCGGCTTTACCGACGCGCTGCGGATGGAGATCGAGATGGCCGGCCATCCGGTTTCGCTGACCCTGGTCAAGCCTAGCGCGATGGATACGCCATACGTCGAGCATGCGCGCAACAAGCTCGGCAAGCCCGCCACGGCCCCGCCGCCCCCCTCCGTTCTTTACGATCCCGAACTCAGTGCCAAGGCGATCTGCTTTGCCGCCGAGCATCCGCGCAGGTCGCTGACCGTCGGCGGCGCGGGGCTGATGATGACGGCGCTGGCGCCCTTGCAGCCACGGCTAAGCGATCTGTTTCTGGAGGAATGGCTCGACGAGGACGGACAGACCGGCGACACGCCGCCCGCGCCCGGCACGTACGACAATCTGTTCGAGCACCGAGTCGACGGTCGCGCCGAGTCCAACCAGCATCGCTCGGTCCGCCGCCAGAGCCTGTATCTGGAAGCGCAGATGCATCCGCTTGCCACGGCCGCGGTGGTCGCCGGCGCGGCGGGCGCGGCGGCGCTGCTACTTGGCCGCCGCGGCCCGAAGAAGGACTAGGCGCCGCCTCACTCGCGTGGTGTGATACCGGTCCGGCATGCTCCCAGGCATGCCGGCTGCCGTATCACCAGCCGCACTGCTTGCCGGCGTTCTGCTGCTTGAGCCAGGCCTGCAGCGGTGCGAAATATTCCTGCATCGGACGGGCGCTAATCTCGCGGGTCCCGGTGAACGCCTGCAGCGCGTCCGGCCACGGCTTCGACGCGCCCATCTTCAGCATCGCGTCCAGTCGCTGGCCGACCTGCTTGTTGCCATAGAAACTGCACCGATGCAGCGGGCCCGTCCAACCAGCCATGTCGCACGCGGCCTTGTAGAACTGGAACTGCAGGATCGCGGCCAGGAAGTAGCGCGCATACGGCGTATTTCCCGGAATGTGGAACTTGGCGCCAGGGTCGAAGTCCGCTTCGGTGCGGGCGACCGGTGGAGCAACGCCTTGATACTGCTGCTTCAGCCCGACCCAGGACTGGTTGTAGCTGCTCGGCGCGGTCGAGCCGTCGAACACGCCCCACCGCCACTTGTCGACCAGAAGCCCGAACGGCAGGAACGCGACCTTGTCCATTGCCTGGAGCAAAAGCAGCCCGGTGTCCTTGTCGGCCGAAGGGACCTTGTTGCGGTCAAGCAAGCCGATCTGAACCAGATACTCGGGCGTTACGGACAGAGCGACGAAATCCCCGATTGCCTCATGGAAACCGTCGTTGGCGCCGTTCAGATAGAGGTAGGGCTGCTCCTTGTAGGCGCGCTGGTAATAATTGTGTCCCAGCTCGTGGTGAACGGTCACGAAGTCGTCGGCGTTGACCCTGGTGCACATCTTGATGCGCAGGTCGTCCTTGTTATCCAGATCCCAGGCCGACGCGTGGCAGATGACTTCGCGACCCTCGGGGCGAGTGATCTGCGAGCGTTGCCAGAAGCTCTCCGGAAGCGGCGCGAGCCCGAGCGAGGTGTAAAATCCCTCGCCGACGCGGACCATTTTTTCGGGCGTGTACTTGGCATTCACCAGCAGCTTGGTGAGGTCGTAACCGATGTCACCGGCACCCTTTGGCGCGACGACCTCGTAGATATTGCCCCAGGACTGCGCCCACATGTTGCCGAGCAAATCGGCGCGGATCGGGCCGGTCTCGGGCTGTACGGCATCCCCGTATTTCTGGTTGAGCTTGGTCCGCGTGTAGCAGTGGAGATCGTCGTAGAGCGGCTTCACCTCGCTCCACAGCCGGTCGTACATCGCCGAGAATTCTTGCGGCGTCATGTCGTAGTTCGACCGCCACAAAGCGCCGGTGTCGGCAAAGCCGAGCTCCTTTGCGCCCTCGTTGGCGATCTCGACCATGCGCGTGTAATCGGCGCGCATCGGGCGGCCGACATTAGTGTGCCAACTAGTCCAGACTTCCTTCAGCCGCTCGGGATCGCGAAGCGTACCCATCCGCTCCTCGGCCTCGTCGCCGGCGATACTTTTGCCATCCAGAGTCGCTCGGCCCTTCGCGTAAGACGACTGCAGGCGGGTCGCGATCTCGTTGAGCTGGGCCGCTGCGCCGGGCGAAGACGGGGCCGGCAAGACAAGCGCGGTGCGAAGGATGTTGAGCTTGCGCTCGGTGTCCGGGTCGAGGCCAGGGACCCTCGAAAATTCCGCGGCCTGCTTGGCGTAGAGGATCGACTTTTCGGTGCCGATAGTACCGAAGTAAGCGTTCAAGGCATCGGTATCGTCGTTGACGTAGGTCGCATTGACCCACGATGCGCGGCTGGCGATCACGCTATAGTCGAACAGGTCCTTTTCGACCGCAGCGACAAATTGCCGGGCACCTTCCGGCGTCCTGGGGTAGTCCGCCTCCCCGGCGGAAGCAGTAGCGGAAGGCGCCGCCTCGGCTGGTATGGGGCCGGTATCGACCGTGGCGGGCATCGCCCCCGGCGCCGCGGGGGTCGTGGCGCACCCGGCAAGCGCAAGGGCAATCAAAGATACAGACGCGGCAAGTTTCATAAACAGGCTCCTGGACTCATGGAGAGCAGATCAAGTTTCGCGTGAACGGCGACTGAAACTTCGCTCCGCCCCCGTCAAGCGTCTCGCGCCATCAGAAAGCGCGTGATCTCCTCGCCGAGTTCCGGTTTGGTGACCGAGCTCATGTGCGTGCCCGGTACCGATCGGTAGGTGCCGTCCGGGAGGGTTTGGGCAAGCTCCTCGGCCGAACCGTTATCCTCGTCCTCGCTGCCGCACACGACCAGCGTCGGCATGGTGAAGGCACTCAGCCACTCGTCCTCGGCATCGCAGAAGCTTTCGAGCAGGTGCGCCGCGGCGGCTCGGTCGACGTTCATCGTCCTCATAAATTGGATCGCCAGCCAGTGCGGGTCACCGCGCGGTGTTGTTTCGAACTGCTCGATCGCCTCGAGGAAGAAGGTCTTGCGACGAGCCCAGCCCTTGAGGCCCTGGAGGCCCATGCCGGCAAGGACCGCCTTGCCCGGCCGCATCCCCTCGCCCACCGCTTCCACCACGGTCCGCGCGCCGAGCGAAAATCCGCCAAGGTCGAACTCGCTGAGCCCGAGGTGCGCGACCATCTCGCGAAGGTCGCGGGCGAGAATGCCGCGGGGATAATGCGCCGCCTCGTGCGGCTTACCCGATGCTCCATGACCGCGAAGGTCGGGCATGATCACCCGGAAACCCTCGTGGGCGATCCGGTCGGCATGGCCGAACTTGGTCCAGTTCATCTCGGAATCCGAAAACAGGCCGTGGAGGAGGATTACTGCCCGCCCCGCACCGGTCTCGCGCCAGGCCAGCTCGACTCCGTCGGACGCGGTCCACCGCTGGGCCTGGAAGGCGGGTTGAAGTGGCGGCATGATGCTCGAGCGAATGTCAGCCGACCCGGGACTTTGCAATGTTCGAGCACCAGCGCCGGACGGTTTCGGTTCGACTCGCCTCGTTATCAGAACGGCTGGAGCCGTCGGGCCGGCCGCCGTGCTGCGGTGAACCCCGAGCAGGTCTAACCACGGGCCTAACTGCCTGAGAGGACTGGTCTCCTTTGCGCTCCATTTTCAATTTCTCGGCCCGCGACGTCGCCATTGACCTCGGCACCGCCAACACCGTCGTCTATGTGCGCGGCATCGGCATCATCGCCAGCGAGCCGTCCGTCGTGGCGATGGAAACCATCAACGGCGTGCGGCGGGTCCGCGCCGTCGGCGACGATGCCAAGCTGATGATGGGCAAGACTCCCGACAATATCAAAACCGTGCGGCCGTTGCGCAACGGCGTCATCGCCGACCTCGAAGTCGCCGAGGAAATGATCAAACACTTCATCAACAAGGCCAGCGGCGGCCACAGCCGCTTCGCCCGCGGGCCGGAAGTGGTGATCTGCATCCCTTCGGGCGCCACTTCGGTCGAGCGCCGGGCAATCCGCGACGCAGTCACCAATGCCGGCGCCGACCGGGTGTCGCTGATCGAGGAGCCGATGGCAGCGGCGATCGGCGCTGGCCTTCCGGTGACCGAACCGATCGGGTCGATGGTTGTCGACATCGGCGGCGGCACGACGGAAGTCGGCGTAATCTCGCTGCAGGGCCTTGCTTTCGCCCGCTCCGCCCGGGTTGGCGGCGACCGGATGGACGAAGCGATCACCGCTTATGTCCGACGCAACTACAACCTGCTGATCGGCGAAGCGACGGCGGAGCGAGTGAAGCTAGAGATCGGCACCGCGCTCGCGCCGGCGAGCGGTGGCGGCTTGGTCGCGCATGTCCGCGGCCGGGACGTCGGCAGGGGCGTTCCCACCGAAATCACGCTCGACCAGATCGAAATCGCCCACGCGCTCGCCGAGCCGGTGAACCGGATCGTCGAAGTCGTTCGCGCGGCGCTCGAACACACCCAGCCGGAAATCGCCGCCGACGTGCTCGACCAGGGCATCACCATGACCGGCGGCGGATCGCTGCTTCGGGAAATCAGCACCGTGCTGGCGGACGAGACCGGGCTTCCCGTCCGCGTCGCCGACAATGCGCTTAGCTGCGTTGCGCTGGGCGCTGGCCGAACCATCGAGGAAGTGATCTATCGCGGGGCGTTGATCGCCGCTTAGTCGGGCAGCTTACCGGTCGCCTTGACCCACCGGTCGACCAGCGGCTTGTGCTCCTCGGTGCGGTGCTCGGGCAGGCCGTCGGTGTTGAGCCAGGCGCGGTGGATGCTCTCGGCGCCGAAATGATGCCTGGGGACGAAGTCCGACGGGTCGTCGAACGCGGCAACCGTCAGGTCAAGACTGTCGCTGCCTTCGTTGAATGCGAAGCCGAGCGACGTCCCGCACTCACGGCAATACGGGCGCCGCGCGATCGGCGAGCTTTCGTACCAGTCGGGCCCGCTTACCCAGTCGACATCGGCGCGCTTAATCGACTTGAAGGCGATCGACACGGACCCCGTGGCGCGCTGGCACATTCGGCAGTGGCACAGATAGGCGTCGCTGTCCGCGATCCGGGCGCTGAACCGCACTCGCCCGCAGGCGCAGCCGCCGGTCATTTCGACCGGCTCCGGCATTATGCCGCCTTCTGCAGGTGCTTGCGGCCGAGCAGCTCGGCGATCTGCACCGCGTTCAGCGCCGCGCCCTTGCGCAGGTTGTCACTGACCACCCACAAGGACAGGCCGTTGTCGACCGTCGGATCCTCGCGAATCCGCGAGACGAAGGTCGCATAGTCGCCGACGCACTCGACCGGCGTCACATAGCCGCCGTCCTCCTGCTTATCGACCACCATCACCCCCGGCGCCTCGCGGAGAATTGCGCGGGCCTCGGCGGCGCTGATCTCGTTTTCGAACTCGATGTTCACGGCCTCGCTGTGGCCGACGAACACCGGAACGCGGACGCAGGTCGCTGTCACCTTGATCGCCTTGTCGAGGATCTTCTTGGTTTCGACCACCAGTTTCCATTCTTCCCTGGTCGATCCGTCGTCGAGAAACTCGTCGCATTGAGGGATGACGTTGAAGGCGATCTGCTTGGGGTATTTGACCGGCTCGCTGGAGGTGCCGACGAAGATGTTTCGCGATTGCTCGAACAGCTCGTCCATCCCGGCTTTGCCCGAGCCCGAGACCGACTGGTAGGTGGCGACAACGACGCGCTTGATCTTCGCCGCGTCGTGCAGCGGCTTGAGTGCGACCACCAGCTGCGCGGTCGAGCAATTGGGGTTCGCGATGATGTTCTTGCGGGCAAAACCGGCGATCGCCTCCGCGTTCACTTCCGGCACGATCAGCGGAACGTCCGGGTCCATCCGGTACAGCGAGCTGTTGTCGATGACGGTGCAGCCGGCCTGCGCTGCCTGCGACGCATAAAGTTTGCTGACCTCGGAACCCGCAGCGAACAGCGCCATGTCCCAGCCGGCAAAATCGAAATGCTCGATGTTCCGAACCTTCAAGGTCTCGCCGCCCTCGCCGAAGTCGATGACGTCGCCGGTGGAGCGCGGCGAGGCGACTGCGGCGACCTCGTCGAGCGGGAATTGTCGCTCGGCGAGGATATTCATGATCTCCCGGCCGACAGTGCCGGTGGCACCAATGACGGCGACGCGATAGCCCATGGTCAGCGGCTCGCCTGGCCCACGCCGTTGCGGGCCAGGAAGTTCTCGATCGTGCGCCACAGGTGGACCGACACCGTCGGGCCCGACACCGAGTGGGTTCGACCCGGGTAGAGCATCACTCCGAACGGCACCTTCTCGTCCTGCATCTTGGCCATCAGCTCGGTCGAATTTTGCAGCAGCACATTGTCGTCGGCCATGCCGTGGATGATCAGCAGCGGATCGGCGACCTTGGCGCTGTCCTGCAGCGCGTCGGACTTCTTGTAAGCCGCGGCCTCGGTGCGCGGGTCGCCCAGGTAATGCTCGGTGTAGTGGGTATCATAGAGATCCCAGCGAGTGACCGGCGCACCGGCGATGCCGGCGGCAAAGGCGTTGGGGGCCGCCTGCAACAGCTTGAGCACCATATAACCGCCGTAGGACCATCCGTGGACCGCCACCTGGTCCGCAAGCACGAACGGCTGGCGCTTGATCCACTCCAGCCCGGCCAGCTGATCGGCGACCTCGACGCCACCAAGAGCGCGATAGGCAGGCTGCTGGAAGGCAGTGCCCCTGCCCTCCTGCCCGCGGTTGGCCACCGAAAAGACGATCCACCCCTGCTGCACCAGATACTCGTCAAGTGGGGAGACAAAGGCGAGCTGGATGTCCCGGGCTTGGGGTCCGCCGTAGACCTTCATGAATACCGGCGCCCTTTGGCCCGGCGCGAGCCGCGGAGTCAGTAGCCGGTAATCGAGCTCGGTCCGCCCATCCGCGGCGGGCAGACGCCCGTATTGCGGGGTCACCGCGGCTGCGGCGTACGGCGCATAGGGGTGGTTCCCCTCGACCCGGTTCTCCTCAAGCCAGGCGATGCGCTGACCGGCGCCATTGGCGAGCCAGACCTGCGCCGGCTGCCCGGGGTTATGGGTGGTAATAATCGCCAACCGCCCAGTCTCGTCCATCGTCGCGTAGTTCTGCGTGCCAGGCCGGGTCAGCAGCTGCGGCTGAGCGCCGGACTGGCGGAAGTCGAGCGCATACAAATGATTTTCGATCGCCCGTTCGCGGTTCCCGGTGAAATACAACCGCCCCGCGGCCTCATCGACGCCGGCAATCTCGCCGACCACCCAATTGCCCTGCGTTAGCGGTTCGATGCGGCCATCGTCCCAACGATAGATGTGGCGGAAGCCCGAGCGCTCGGAAGAGAAGATGATGCTCCCGTCCTTTAGCGGCTTCAAATCGTCCGAAAGGTTGATCCACAGGTTAGAGGTGTCGCTGAACAGCAGCTTCGAAGCGCCGGTTCGGGGATCGACGCGAAGCACGTCGAGGGTCTTCTGGTCGCGGCTCTGGCGCTGGACGAGGACGGCGCTGCTGTCCGGGAGCCAGTCGACGCGGGCGAGATAGACGTCCGGGTTCTTGCCGAGGTCCGCCTTCACCTTGCCGGTGCCGTCGGGGTTCATCAGGTACAGGTCGACGATCGCATTGTCGGTGCCGGCGCGCGGGTAACGTTGCTCGAACGTCGTCGTCTTGTCGGCGCCAATGGCGGCGCGTGTTGCGACTTCGACGCCGCTCTCGTCGACGCGGGCGACGGCGATCCGGCTATCGTTGGGCGCCCACCAGTGGCCGCGGCGGCGTCCCATTTCTTCCTGGGCGATGAATTCGGCGAGGCCCCAGCTGACCGTTTCCTTGGCGCTGTCCGCGATCTTGCGCTGAGCGCCAGTGGCGACGTTGAGGACATAAAGGTCGTTGTCGCGCACGAACGACATGAAACGGCCGCGTTCGCTCAAGGTGGCGTCGAGTTCGCTTTCCTTGGTCTCGGTCAACCGGCGGACGTTGCCGCTGAGATCGGCCAGGTAGATGTCGCCCTCGAGCGGCACCAGAATGTGCTTTCCGTCGGCTGCCCAGTCGTAGTTGACGATGCCGGTGAGGCTGCCGATTCGGGCGCGCTCGCGCTGCATCTTCTCGGCTTCGGACAGCTCGGCGCCAGTCCCCAGCTTCTTGCTGTCGACCAACATCCGCGCCTGCCCGTTCGCCGGGTCGATCGCCCATAGGTCATAGCGCTGCAGGTCGTCGGAGCGGTTGCGAAGCAGGGTGACGAGCTTGCCGTCTGGCGACAGCTTGAGCGCGCGCGGCGAATTGCCGGTCAGCGCCGGGCTCGCAAATATGCGCTCCAGAGTCAGCGGCTGGGCCGGGGGTTGGGTCTGAGCGATGGCGGGGCTTGCGACAGCGGCAAGCATCAGTGCGATGGTTCTGAGCATGAGCGCAACCCTAGCCGCCAAGCCGTGCCGCGCAAGCGCTAAGACCTAAGCCTTGGTCTCGCCGCCCGGCTTGCCGGCATCGCCGCCCTTGCCCGTCGCCCCATCGCGGCGCGGATCGCGGCGCTCGGCGATACGCGCCGATTTTCCGGTGCGCCCGCGCAGGTAATAGAGCTTGGCGCGGCGGACTGCGCCGCGGCGGACCACTTCGATGGATTCGATCGCCGGCGAGTAGAGCGGGAAGACGCGCTCGACGCCTTCACCGAAGCTGATCTTGCGGACGGTGAAGCTGGAGCCCACGCCCTTGTTGGAGCGGGCGATGCACACGCCTTCGAAATTCTGCACCCGGCTGCGGTCGCCTTCAACCACCTTGACGCCGACGCGCAGCGTGTCGCCGGGACGGAACTCGGGGACCGGCTTGTCGCTGGTCAGGGCCTCGATCGCTTCCTGCTCGAGCGTCTGGATCAAATTCATTGGTCTTCGCCTTCGTTTTCGCGCCGCGCGCCAGAGGGCGGTGCCTGCGATGCGCCCCGGTGGCGCTCGATCAGGTCCGGCCGCCATAGCCGTGTGTCTTCAGAAGCGCGTTCGTGTCGCCACGCCGCGATCCTCGCATGATCCCCCGATCGCAGCACTTCGGGGATCGTGCGCCCTTCCCATGTGACTGGTCGGGTATAATGCGGATATTCCAAGAGCCCCTCGT
>JACCSV010000137.1 GCA_013812805.1 Sphingomonas sp.
GCTATTAACCGAAGGCGATGAAGTCGGCGTTGGTGAGCGCCGTCCCGGCGGTCACCTGCGCAAACAGCACTGCCACTTCCGAGCCGTTGCCGTCAGCATCGTAATAGATTTTGCCCGTCGCGCTGTCATAGATGATGCGGTCGTCGGCATCGGCTGCGGCAGTGCCGTTGACGAACGCACCTTCAGCGAGTGTTCCAAGGTCGAGCGTCATGGCCGTCGCGCCAAGGTAGATGGTGTCGTCCGCCGCCGAGAAGTCGAGGATCGTGTCGACGTTGTTCCTGGCGTTGAGGGCGGTGTCGAAATAGAAGCCGTCTTGACCGGTTCCGCCGGTCAGCCGGTCGCTGCCGACGCCGCCATGCAGCTGGTCGTTCCCGGCGCCGCCCGACAACCTGTCGTTGCGGCCTTCGCCGTTGAGCGTGTTGGCCCCGCCATTGCCGGTGAGGATATTGGCACCTGCATTGCCGGTGCCGGAGATGGCCCCCGTTCCGGTGAGCGTGAGCCGCTCGACGTCGGCTCCCAACGTGTAGTCGACCGAGGATTTGACCAGATCATTGCCCTGGCCGGCAATTTCCGTGACGGTGTCGCCCGCGTTGTCGACGAAATACACATCGTTGCCGATGCCACCCTCCAGAGTGTCGGCGCCCAGGCCGCCGTTCAAGCTGTCATTTCCATCAAAGCCGAACAGAAAATTGTCGGCGCCGTTGCCGACGATCACATTGGCAAGCGCGTTGCCGGTGCCGTTGATGGCGGCCGAGCCGGTGAGGGTCAGCCGCTCGACGTGGTCGCCCAGCGTGTAGCTGATGCTTGCGTCGACACGGTCGGCCGTGCCTTCGCCGAAAGCCTCGATCACCATGTCGCCGGCATCGTCGACTTCATAGCTGTCGTTGCCGGTGCCACCGCCCATCTCGTCGGCGCCTGACCCGCCCCTCAGGCGGTCATTGCCGCCGTTGCCGTAGATCAAGTCATTGCCGCCGCGGCCGGAGAGGACATTGTTTGAGTCGTTGCCGGAGATGAAGTCCTGGAACTCGGATCCCGAGACATCCTCGATGCTCGAAAGAGTGTCTGAAAAAACGCCATCGGAAGTCTGTGCGGAGTTATTCGGCAGGTCGACGACCACGCCTGCGGTGGAATTGATGTAGGTCACCCCGTCAACGCCGGCGCCGCCATTGAGCGTGTCGTTGCCGTCACCGCCCTCGAACCTGTCGTTGCCATTGCCGCCATTGAGGACGTCGTCGCCGGCGAGACCGATCAGATAATCGTTGCCGCCAAGCCCGTCGATCTGGTCGTCGCCGGGCGTTCCGAACAGCGCCTCATTACCCGACGTTCCGGAGTAGACATCGGTCTGAGTGAAAATCTGCGATCTGACGCTCGTGCCGCTGCCGTCGCCGCTCAAGTCCGTCCACGCGACGACGAAGTCGCCCGAGGTAAGCGCGGAGATGGACAGCGGGGAGGACGGGTATGTTCCCGCCATGTCGCTGGTCACCAGGAATTCACCGCCCACCATGTTTCCCACGGCATCGAAAACTCGACCGTTGAGGCTGCCGTCCTCTGACCAGGCGACGACGAATCCGCCCGTGGACAATGCGGTGATGTCGGGCAACTGCTGGTAGCCGGGCGTCTCGCTATGGACCATGAATGCGGCGCCAAGGGCGTTGCCCGCGGCATCGTAAATCTGGGCCATCACGTCGATCTGGTCGTAGCTATAGAGCAGTGGGTCGCTGCTTGCCGCCCAGCTTATTACAAAGCCCCCGGACGCCAGCGATGTGAGGGTTGGCGGGCTCGCCCCTTCCCCGTCGAGGTCACCGGCGACAACGAACTCGGAGGCGACGGCGGTGCCGTCCGCCTGGAAGACCTGCGCCACCAGATCGTACCGCACACCGTAGTTGATGTCGCGCGCGTAGCTGACCACGAATCCACCAGACGGCAATGAGGTCACTGTCGGGGCCGGCAGATAGTAATAGGTTGCACTTTCCGAGAATGCATGAACGTCCTGGGCGGTGCCCTCGGAATCGTACGTCTGGGTGAGGACGCTTTGATTGAAAAGCGAGGTCACCACGAAGCCGCCGGAGGGGAGAGAGTCCGCAGTAAAGACGGAGAAATTCACATTCGGAAGTTCGAACGTCGAGCCGACAGGCGCGCCTGTCGCGCCATATATCTGCGCTACGGCGGATGATGCTGCATCGGGCCGCCAGATCGCGACAAAGCCGCCCGAAGCCAGTTCGGTAACGACTGGTGGTGTGAAAACGCCGTAACCAAAGTCGTCGACAGTCATACCGCCCACCGGGAACTCGCCCCCGAGCGCGTTCCCGGCCGCGTCGAAAAGCTGCCCGACTGAAACCAACTTTGGGTAAGTAAATCCGTTTTCGTCCGTAATATACTCACCGCTGTCGTGGGCCCAGGTCACCAGGTACCCGCCCCCCGCAAGCGCCGTGACGGTCGGCTGATCCTGCGCGCTGGCAGTTGTCGTGTTGACCTGGAAGTCGGAACCCTGCGGCGTGTAGAATATAGTCATCGGAGCATCCCCTCATGCCCCCTACGGGCGACGGCGGCCTTGGCGACCCGCGTCGCCATCCGCACTTGCCTAAATTCCGGGTGTCAGTTTTTTGCGCAGGACAGGCCCGCGCATCCCCCCAAGACTCTCCGCTACACCATAAACAGCTGTTAATATAGCGTTTTTTTAAGCGGCGAAGACGCCCTGCCGTCACCGTTTGCCGACTGACAGCGAGTACCTTAACGACGCTTACGGAGTATCGATGAGTTCGGCTGTACTACTTACCCTAATACTTGTGATTCCGATGGCCCTGCCGTCAGCGGCTCGGGCACGAATGCGGGTCATGATCACCTTTTTGTGGCGGCATGGTTATTTTCCAGACTTCGCCCAGCCCCAGCTCTTCAATGAGTGGGTTCAATGGCGCAAATTGTATGACCGCGATCTGACCCTGGCGGCTCTGACAGACAAGCTGCATGCCAAAGCCGTCGCTGCCGACCGTATGGGGCCCACTCCGATCATCCCGACATTGTGGTTCGGCGATCGCCTTCCAGATGTGGCCGCATGGCCGATGCCGTTCATCGTCAAGGCCAATCACGGCTGCAGGCAATTCGTCGTCGTTCGAAACGGCGATGACTGGAGCCGTGCGAAACGCCAGGCTCCAGGATGGACGTCCCGCATTTACGGCAAGTGGCTCGACGAATGGCACTACAAGTGTGCCAGGCGCACCGTGTTGATCGAGCCGTTCGTTGGACCGGAACATGGTCTCCCCGTAGACTTCAAGGTTTTCGTTTTCGGCGGCGTCGCCGAGTGCGTTCAGGTGCACATTCATCGCGATGCTGACCATAGATGGGTCTACTTTGACCGGAGCTGGGATCGGCTCGACTTGTCTGCAGTGGAGCCGATCCAGCGGCCCGTCTGGCTTGGCGACATGCTCACTGCGGCAGAACTGATGGCGGGCGATCAAGACCATCTCCGGGTCGACTTTTACGAGATCGAGGACGGTTTTCGCTTTGGCGAGACTTGCCTTTTCCCAGGCTCCGGCCTGGACCCCTTCGAGCCTGCGTCGCTGGATCAGGTCCTCGGGCGCTTTTGGGCCCAGTCTAGGACTACTCCGTTTGAGGACCAGAGTTCGCGCGGAGGTGGCGCAAGCGCTCGCTCCATGCGTCAGCCAGCTTCCAAGACGACCGCCCAGGGCTTGTTTCAGTGAGAAGCATCGCCTCGAGTAGACCCTAGCGCAGCTTCGAAATCTTGAGCTTGTCCGCCCTGGCGCGGGTCTGCACCGAC
>JACCSV010000152.1 GCA_013812805.1 Sphingomonas sp.
CCGGCTGGCGGGCGAGAAAAGGCTGCTGCCCTCCGCCTGAGGGCTGGCAAACTCTGCGCTCCTGGAATAGCCTGCCCGTCTCGATGCGCAGGCGTTTCACGATTCTCGCCCTAGCGGCAGCACTGCAATTGACGGCGTCGCGCAAGCGGTCGCTGGGCAGACCATTCCGCTTGAGCATTTGCCGGCGTTGAAAGGCGACTATTTCCCGCTTGCCTCTACCGCGACTGGGACGACTTACCACATCTACATCCGATATCCCCTAGGCTATGCCGACAAGCCTGCCGAGCGCTACCCGATCGTCTACTTGCTCGACGGAGATTCTGCCTTCCCGCTGCTCGCGGCCCAGCACCTGTTCCTGACGATCGACGACAAGCTCCCGGAAGCGGTAGTCGTCGGCATTGCCTACGGCTCGTTCGATTCTGCGGTAAACCGGCGTGACGTGGACTTCGGTCCCCGCGCGGCCGACTTCAGCCGCTTCCTGTCTGCCGAACTGATCCCGGCCGTGGAGAGACGTGTCCGTGCCGATCCCGCGCGGCGCATCCTGGTGGGGCAATCGTATGGAGGCTCATTCGTCCTTTATTCCGCGCTGACCGAGCCCGATCTGTTCTGGGCCCGCATCGCCAGCAACCCTTCGTTCCGGCTACGCCAGGACATCTGGAACGACGCCGCGCCAGCCCAGCGTAAAGACCTGCGGATGTTCGTCATCAGCGGAACCGAGAATGCAGCGGACGCGCGGCAAAAAGCGCTCGAGTGGAGCAAATCCTGGACCGGGCGCAAGCCGCCGTGGAACGTCGAACAGATCGACATCGCCGGCGGGACACACTCTGCCGATATTCCCAACGCCTACCGCGCCGCGCTCCGCAGGTTATTTGGCTGGTCGCCCGCTCGCGCAGCCAACGCGCACTAATCCTCGCTGTCGAGGGTTGGCGCGTCGGGCGTCGCGTCCGCCATCGACGGCGCGTCCCTGCGATCCGGCTGATCATTCTCGGCAACATTGTCCGCCGCCCAAGCCCCGCGCTTCCCAATCGGCTGGGGCCGGCCGGTGGTGCTGTCCACGGCCGTCTGGTGCTCGATCTCGCTGTTCAGCTCGGCGCCGAAAATCAGTGCATAGGCGGACAGGTAAATCCACGTCAGGAGCACGATGATCGTGCCCAGCGAGCCGTAGGTCGCATTATAGTCGGTGACCCGAGTGACGTAGAAGCTGAACAACAAGGTGAGAAGCAGCCAAGAGATCGCCGCAAACAACGAGCCGGGCGTGATCCACCGCCAGCGGGGGTCCTCCCGCGACGGCGCGAAGCGGTAAAGCGCCGCGGCAACGCCGGCTGCAGCAATCGTCAGCCCCGTATAGCCCGCGAGCTTGGCCACCATCACCAGCACTGGCGAGGCGTCCGGGGCAAGGTTCCCGAGCACCGCCAGCGTCGTCGTGCCAACCAATGCAGCAACGGCGGCGATCACCGCTGCAACCGTCATGATCGTTGCCGCCAGGTAGAAACGCCCGAGCGTGCGCTTTTCCTTCTCCTCATAGGCAATGTTGAGCGCGGTGATGATCGCGCCCGCGCCATTAGTTCCGCCGTAAAGCGCAACCAGCAGCGCCACCAAAATTCCGAAGCCCTTGGTTTCGCGGGTCGCCTTTACTGCAGCGATTAGCTGCTCGGCGATCAGCCTCGCGACGTCAGGCGGCAGGATCGTTGTCAACGTCCGCACGTTGTCGACCACCGTCTCCGGCTCCGCCATCAGACCATAGAGCATGACGACGATCCCGAGCAGCGGAACCAGCGCCAGGAAGCCGTAATACGTCACCCCGGCAGCGACGAGTCCGACATTGTCCTGCCAGGTGCGGATCCAGGTTCGCTTGGCGATGTCCTTCCAGGCGCCGAGCGGCATTTGCCATGGCGAGGTCGCATCGTACCCGCGATGGGTGCCGGACATGCGCAGCTATCCTTTCCGCGCCATCAGGGAGAGCCCGGCGGCGGAGAGCAGGAGGGCCGCACCGCTGGCTTCCGACCCCCGCCGCCGAAGCCGAGCCAGACCCACGGTCGCGAGAACCGACGACATCATGCCGACCTTGCGAAGTCCGGCCACCCGCCCCGCCCGCGCGGTCACCCGGGACGCGACGTACGTCCGCTCCGACTGGGCCGGCACGGCGGCGGGATCGTGGACGGGGTTGCCGGTTGTCGCCGGTGCCGTCGCCCGAGGCTCCGCTTCCGCGCCCGCAGCGCCACCGGCGACATTGTCCGCAGCCCAGGCGCCGCGGTCGCCGAGCGGCTGCTCGGCGCCTTTGGTGGTATCCCTCGTCGTCTGATGCTCGAGCTCCGAGTTGAGCTCGGCACCCAGCAGCAGGACGTAACTCGACAGATACAGCCAGGTAAGCAGCACCACGACCGCGCTCAGGGACCCGTAGGTGGCACCGTAGCTGCCGAATTGAGAAACGTAGAAGCCGAACGCGAGGGTCAGCAGGATCCACACCACCGCGAAAAACAGGGTGCCCGGTGTAATCCACGTCCACTTTGCCCGGTCGCGCGACGGGCCGTAGCGGTACATGCTCGCCGCCGCCGCTGCGGCGACTGCACCCAGCAGCGCGAAGGTCAGCGCCTTGCCTAGGACCATCCCAACCGTGCCGAGGCCGGGCAGAAGGTGCTCGAGCGCTGCAAGGAGGCCGATTGCGACCCCGCCGAGAAGCGCCATCGCTACTGCCGCCGCCGTCATCGCAAGCGACAGAAGCGTAACCCGGACGAAGCCCCGTTTCTCTTCCTCTTCGTAGGCGATGTTGAGCGCGGTAATGATCGAGCTTGCCGCGTTACGCGCGCCCCACAAGGCCACGGCAATCGCCAGCAACAGGCCAAGGCCCTTCTTTTCGCCGCTGGTGCTGACGACGTTGAGCAATTGCTCGCCGATCAGACGCGCGACCTCCGCCGGGAGCATGCCGGTCAGCGAATCGGCATGACTGACGACGGTCTGCGGGTCCGCCGCAAGGCCGTAGGTGAGGATGATCGCACCCATCATCGGCACCATCGCCAGGAATCCGTAAAAAGCGACTCCCGCAGCGACGACGCTGACATTGTCCTGCGACGATTGGCGCCAGGTGCGAAGCAGCACCTCCTTCCACGCGGTCATCGGCATCTGCCACGGTGAGCTTGCCTGGCGTCCCGCTTCGCCAGCATCGGTATGTTGAGTTTCTGTCATGCGCCATCAAAACGCAGGCCACCGTGCACGTTCCATCGACTTGCGCGCCGACGAGCGAATAACCCCTCTTGCCAACCGCTGAAAACAGGCGGACGTTGCTCGTTTCGGTGCGCTTGTACGCGCCTGGTTCGCGACTCGCGCGCCCGCTGACACGGACGCAAGGAGAGTCGCATGCCCGGGATTGCCAACGGTACTCGAGTGATCGCGCTGGTCGGACCGGCCGGCGCGGGAAAGACCAGCGTTGCCGAAGCGATGCTGTTTGCGGCCGGTGCCACCGATCGCCACGGCTCGCCGGCCAACGGCACCAGCATTGGCGACAGCAGCCCGGAATCGCGCTCGCGCGGAGGCTCGACCGAGCTCAACCTCTACAATTTCGACTATCTCGACGACCGCTTCGCGCTGATCGACTGCCCCGGCTCGATCGGTTTCGCCGCCGACGGTGCACGCGCGATCGCCGTTGCCGACATGGCGATTGTCGTCGTCGACCCCGATTCGGCCCGCGCCCCGCTGGCGGCGCCGGCGCTGCGAATGCTCGACGAACTCGGCATTCCGCACCTGATCTTCGTCAACCGGATCGACCAGGCCCACGGGCGGATCCGCGATCTCCTGTCCGCGCTTCAGCCGATGAGCGTCTCGCCGCTGATCGCCCGGCAGATCCCGATCCGCGAAGGCGACAAGGTCACCGGGTTCGTCGATCTGGCCCTCGAACGCGCCTTTCATTACCTCCCCGGCAAGGACAGCGAACAGATCGAAATCCCCTCCGAGCTGCAAGAGCGCGAGACCCAGGCGCGCACTCAGATGCTCGAGCAACTGGCCGACCATGACGACGAGCTGCTGGAGCAGTTGCTGATGGACCAGACGCCGGAGCAGGACCGGATCCTGAAGGACCTTGCCCGCGAAACCAGCGAGAGCCTCGGCGTCCCTGTCCTGTTCGGCTCCGGCGGCAGTGGCTGGGGCATCGGCCGCTTGCTCAAGGCGCTGCGCCACGAAGCGCCCGGCCCGCAAGGCAGCGCCGACCGGCTCGGGGTCAACAATCCCGCGCTTTACGCGTTCAAGGTCAACAACGGCGGTTCGATCGGCCGTCTGGCGCTGGCCCGGGTCCTGGGCGGACGGATCAGCGAGGGTTCTGAGCTAAAAACGGCTAGCGGCGAAACGACCCGGCTCGGCACGCTCTTCACCGTTCAGGGCGAAAAGACGCAAAAAGTTTCGGAGGCCAGGGACGGCGACATCGTCGCCATCGCCAAGGTCGAAGGGGTCAAGGCGGGCGAGTGGCTGAGCACCGCCGCCGCGCCGCCGCCGGTGGAAATCAGCTATCCGCCGCGCAATTGCGCCTTCGCGATCGAGCCGGCCGACCGCAAGGACGACGTCCGTCTGTCGGGCGCCTTGCACAAGCTGCTCGAGGAGGATCCCTCGCTTGCGCTCGAGCAGGACGACGAAGCCCACGAGATGCGGCTCAAGGGTGTCAACGACGAACATCTCAACACCGTCCTCGCCCGCCTCAAGCGCCGTTACGGGGTGGAGGTGAAATCGCGCCCGCCGAGCATCGGGTATCGCGAATCCATCCGCCGTTCGGTCACGCAAAAGGGCCGCCACAAGAAACAGTCAGGCGGCCACGGCCAATTCGGCGACGTCATCATCGAAGTGAAACCGCTGCCCCGGGGAGCGGGCTTCCAGTTCAAGGAATCGATTTCCGGCGGGGCGATCCCCCGTCAGTGGTTCCCCGCCGTCGAGCAAGGGGTCCGCGACGCCATGGTCAAGGGCCCATTCGGTTTCCCGGTGGTCGACGTCGCAGTCAATCTGATCGACGGCAGCTACCACAGCGTCGACAGCTCAGAGCTTGCCTTCCGCCTGGCCGGGCGGCTGGCGATGTTGGAAGCGCTCGCGGCCGCCTCCCCGCACCTGCTGGAGCCGGTGCACCGGCTGACCGTCGTCTGCCCGTCAAGCGCAACCAGCCGGGTCAGCTCCGCCGTCGCCAGCCGGCGCGGACAGATGCTTGGGATGGGCCCGCGCGACGGCTGGACGGGTTGGGACCGGGTTGAAGCCCTGATCCCGGAAACGGAACTGACTGGTCTCGAAGCGGAGCTTCGCTCGCAAAGCCAGGGGCTGGCCAGCTACGAAGCCGAGTTCGACCATCTCGCCGAGCTCAATGGCACGCTGGCCGATAAGGTGGTTCAGCAGCGGACGCCCGAATTGGCCTGACCCGCTCCGTCACTGCAGCGAGTCGAGGATGGCGACTGGC
>JACCSV010000157.1 GCA_013812805.1 Sphingomonas sp.
CTGCATGGCGGGGTCGAGCGTCGTCCACACGTCGATCGGCTGGGTGGTCTGGTCGATCAACGTGTCGAGCTGGGGCAGCGCCCAGTCGGTGAAATAGCGCACGCTATTCTGCCGCGGCTGGGGCGCCAGCGCGATCTTCGAGGGATCGGCGGCTTGCTCCTCAGCCACCGTAATGTCGCCGGTCTCGCGCATCGTCTGGAGCACGACATGCGCGCGGTTGACCGCGGCGGGGGCGTCGGCGGTCGGCGAGTAATTGCTTGGAGCCTTGACCAGCCCGGCGATGATCGCCGCTTCGCCGAGCGACAAGGTGCGCGCGCTGTGCCCGAAGAAGCGCCTCGACGCCGCGTCGATGCCGTAGGCGCCGCCGCCGAAATAGACGCGGTTGAGATAGAGCTCGAGCACCTGGTTCTTCGAGAACTTGCGTTCGATCGCAAGCGCAAGGATGCCTTCCTTGACCTTGCGGCCGAAGGTGCGGCTGTTGGTCAGGAAGATGTTGCGCGCGAGCTGTTGGGTGATGGTCGATCCGCCCTGGGTCCAGGAACCCTCGTTGACCCGGATCTTGATCGCTCGAGCAACGCCGATCGGATCGACCCCGAAGTGCGAGCGGAAGCGCCTGTCCTCGACCGCGATCATCGCGGCGCGCATCTCTGCCGGGATCTGCTCGTAGGTCAGCCACTGACCGAAGCTCGGTCCGATGTTGACCAGCACCGCGCCGTTGGACGAGCGCACCCGGATCATCTGGCCAAGGTCGGAGCGCCTCGACAGCTGCTCGTAGCCGGGCAGCGAAGCGACTGCGACGGCAACGGCGACGATCAGCGAGAGGATGCCGACCAGAGCCAGATAAAGCGCGACCTTTGCGGCGGTCGCGAACGGCCGGCGAACGGGTTGGGGGTCAGCGCGGGCCATCTGGGCTCAACGTGATAGAAAGTCCGGGGTTGCCGGGCAAGCTTCAGCCCTGCTCGTCCTCGCCCTCCGGGCGGAAGCTCAATGCCGCCGAGTTGATGCAGTAGCGCAGCCCGTCCGCTCCGGGCCCGTCGGGGAACACATGGCCCAGATGCCCCTCGCACGCCGCGCAGCGCACCTCGGTCCGGACCATAGCGTGCGACGCGTCGACCTGCTCGTCCACTGCATCGCCGATCGGCGCGGTGAAGCTCGGCCAGCCGCTGCCGCTGTCATATTTGGTCGCGCTCGAGAAAAGCGGAGTGCCGCAGCCGGCGCAACGGAACTCGCCCTCGCCCTTCACCGACAGCAGCTCGCCGGTGAACGGCGGCTCGGTGCCGGCTTGGCGAAGGATTCGGTATTGCTCGGGAGTGAGGCTCTCGCGCCACTGCTCGTCGCTGCGTCCGACCTTCGACATGGCAGTTCCTTTTTCGCTGCGGCCATCGGGCCCTGCCCCGGAACCGGGGTGAAAAGCTCGCTTGTTTGCGATTCTGGTGCGGTCGAGAAGACTCGAACTTCCACGGCCTTTCGGCCACAGCGACCTCAACGCTGCGCGTCTACCAGTTCCGCCACGACCGCACGTCATGAAGATAGGATGGCGATTGCGGATCACCACTCCCCGGCAGGCGCGCGCCTCTAGCAAAGCCCCCGGCCCCGTGCAACGCCACGCGCAACGCCCCCCGGCCGGGGCGCGCTTCGCTGAATCGAATTCAATTAGGAGCTGGCTTTCTTCGGCTCGCCGAGCGTGATCGTGAGGTCCTGCGCGGCCGGCGGGATGTTGAGCTCCGCGCTGTTGAAGCTCGCGCTGCCGCGGGGCGGCAGGATCCGCGCCGGGGGGGGGATGGTCCACTTGTAGACGACCTTTCCCGATGCGTCGTGTAGTTGCGCATGGAGCGGCGGCACGGTCTGCGCCTCGTCGGTGGGATTGATGACCCGGCCGCTGATGTTGAGATATTCGTTCCCGCTGGCGAGCTGGGTGCGGTCGCTGTGGGTCATCATCAGCTGGAGCGGAGTGTCGCCTGCGCTGGCCAGCCCCAGCCGCTCGCGCCACTCGGACGGGGCGAGGAACCACAAGGCCGCCGCCAGCGCGGCGATGACCAGCACGGCAATAGCGTTTTTGATTATAACTCTACGCTGCCGAAACT
>JACCSV010000171.1 GCA_013812805.1 Sphingomonas sp.
TACGTCGGCCGCACCTTCATCCAGCCGAGCCAGGAAGTCCGGCACCTGGGCGTGAAGCTCAAGCACAACGCCAATTCGGCGCTGGTCAACGGCAAGACCATCGTGCTGATCGACGATTCGATCGTCCGCGGCACCACTTCGCTGAAGATCGTGCAGATGATGCGCGATGCCGGCGCCCGCGAAGTGCACATGCGGATTGCTTCGCCGCCGACCCGCCACAGCTGTTTTTACGGGGTCGACACGCCCGAGCGCGCCAAGCTGCTCGCCGCGCAGATGAACGTCGAGCAGATGCGCGATTACATCAAGGCGGACAGCCTGGCGTTCGTTTCGATCGAAGGGCTGTACCAGGCGCTCGGCGACAGCCGCGACGCGGTGCAGCCGCAACGCTGCGACGCCTGCTTCACCGGCGAATATCCGACCAGCCTGACGGACCTCAACGAGAATAGCGAAAGCGGCGGCCTGGCACTGGTCGCGAGCCGCTAGCGTCATTGCGAGCCCCCGGGTCTGGCTTTGCCAGCCCGAAGACAGGCTGCGCGAAGCAATCCAGCGCTTCGTGGATTGCTTCGTCGCTTCACTCCTCGCAATGACGGTCCAACATGACTGACGACAAACCCCTCGCCGGCAGGCTGGCGCTGGTCACCGGCGCGAGCCGCGGGATCGGTGCCGCGACCGCGGAAGCGTTGGCCGCGGCCGGAGCGCACGTGATCCTGGTTGCTCGCACGGCCAAGGCGCTCGAGGAGGTTGAAGAGCGAATCCACGATGCTGGCGGCGCGGCGACGATCGCCCCGCTCGACCTCGCCGAAGGCGAGTCGATCGGCAAGCTGGCGGCGGCGGCGGCGGAGCGCTGGGACGCGCTCGACGTCCTCGTCCTCAATGCCGCGATGCTGGGTTCGCTGACCCCCGTCGAGCATATCGATGCCAAGGAATATGCGCGAATCCTCACCCTCAATGTGGTCGCTAACCAGGCGCTGATCGCCGCCTTCGACCAGATGCTTCGCCGTAGCGAGCGCGCCGACGTCGTCGCCGTCAGTTCCTCGGTCGGGAGTGAGCCGCGCGCTTTCTGGGGCGCTTACGGATCGTCCAAGGCAGCGCTCGAGAACCTCGCCTTGGCCTATGGCGACGAGACCGCTTACGCGGGCAAGCTGCGCGTGCATGTGCTCGATCCCGGAGCGACGCGGACGCGGATGCGAGCGCTCGCTTTTCCCGGCGAGGAGCCGGAGAACCTGAAGCCGCCCGAGGTGGTCGCCGACTTCATCCTCAAGCGGCTGCTATCGGATGCTCCGAGCGGCGAGCGGGTGCGGTCGACGCCTAGTCGCCTCCGTCGTCCAGCGGGATCATGAAATTGCGCGTCCGCGGGCGGCCTGGGCGATCGAGGAATCGCTGGTCGGTGAGGTACGGGCGGCCGTCCTCTTCGACCACCATCGGCATTCGCGACCAGAACAGGAAGCCGTCCACCTCCGGGTCGCGACCCCTCGCGGCCGCAAGGCGCGGGTGATCGAGGCGAATGGGAACCAGCTTCCGGTCGAAACTCACCCGATCGCTTGCGAACGGATCGAAATAGCCGCTGCCGCTGACACGTTCGTCGCGCCACAGCACGCGCCGCTGCCACGACTTGAGCGGCGGCGGGCTGGCGACAACCTCCGTCGGCTTGAACCCGCGCGACTTGAGATCCTGCTTGGCCAGCGTCTCGGCGCGGGTGGTGATTCCGAAGTTGAGCAAAAGGTAACCGCAAATCCCGGCGAACACGCTTACCGCCGGCTTCGCCCAGTTGCGCCCCAGCCGCTGCGCGCGCCACGACAACTCGAGGCCGACAATGATCGCGATCCAGATGAACGGGTCGATGATGAACAGGATGTCGCCGTAGAACCAGCGGTCCGATAGCGGCTCGAGCAGCCGCACCCCGTAGGTGTTCATGAAATCCAGCGCCGGATGGCTGAGCGTGCCGATTGCCGAGACCAGCAGCAGCATCCACGGCCGGACCGGCTGATCGGCCGGCCGCCAGCGGTTCCAAAGCAGCACAAGCGCGGCGGTTACGAACGGCATCAATATCCAGCCGCCGATGCCGTGGGTGAAGCCGCGGTGGAAAGCGATCGGTTCGGCGACGATCAGCGGCGCGATGAAAGTGTCGATGTCGGGAAGGTTGGCGGAAATGACCAGCGCCGGCATGGCTCGGCCGGTGAGGCGCTTGAGCCCCATCCGCCCGAGCAGCGCTCCGGCAAGGCTGTGGGTCAGATTGTCCATTACCGACCGCGCATCAAAGCTTGTGCGGTTCCTTTTCGACCTGCCAGGTCTGGCCCCTGGAAACGAGCGCCTGAAGGTCGGGGGTCTTGCCGGTGGCGGCGGCGCGGTTCTGCTCGACGACCGCGCTTTCGAAGGTCGGCGCGGGGTCGTCGTAGAGGACTCCAAGCGCGACCGGGAAGCCGTCGTTCGGCATTTCCACCAGCATGTGCGCGATCGAGCGGTTAGTGGGGGCGTGGGTCAGCACCTCAGGATCAGTCGCGTCGACCACCTTCAGCGCCAGGCGGTCGCGGTCGAGGGCGATGCCGCGGGTGCCGCCGTCGAACAGCATCTTCTCGCCGGCCTTGAGCCACAGCTGCTTTTGCGCCGCCGCCTGCTTCTCGGTGAAGGAGGCGAACACCTCGTCATTGTAGACGATGCAATTCTGGAAGATCTCGACGAAACTGGCGCCGCGGTGGGCATGCGCGGCTTTGAGCACGTCGGGCAAATTCTTGTGCACGTCGATGCCGCGGGCAACGAACCGCGCGCCGGAGCCGAGCGCGAAGCCGCACGGGCGGATCGGCCGGTCGACCGAGCCGAACGGGGTCGACGGGCTGCGCGTGCCGATGCGGCTTGTCGGCGAATATTGGCCCTTGGTCAGCCCATAGATCTCATTGTTGAACAGCAGGATCTGGCAGTCGAGGTTGCGGCGCAGGACGTGCATCGTGTGGTTGCCGCCAATGCTCAATGCGTCGCCGTCGCCGGTGATGATCCACACGTCGAGCTCGGGATTGGCGAGCTTGATCCCGGTGGCGAAGGCCGGCGCCCGGCCGTGAATGGTGTGGAAGCCGTAGGTCGCCATGTAATAAGGAAAGCGGCTCGAGCAGCCGATGCCGCTGACGAACACCGTCTTTTCGCGAGCGACTCCGAGGTCGGGCATCGTCCGCTGCACGGCTTTCAACACCGCATAATCGCCGCAGCCGGGGCACCAGCGCACTTCCTGGTCGCTCGCCCAGTCCTTGGCGGTGGTGATGGGGGTTAGCTCGTTCATCGTTTCACATCAGCCAGTAGAGCAGGCCCAGGACCACGACCAGCATGGCGATTAGCGGGAATGCGTTGATCTGGTTCATCAGTCGCGCTCGCGAAAGTTCACTAAGTTCGCTCCTCACCGCGCGTGCGCGAGTCCGTGCCCAGCGCTTCGCTTATCGCCTGTTCGATTTCGGCGATCCGGAACGGGTGGCCGGAGACCTTGTTCACCGGCCGCGCGTCGACCAGGAACTGATCGCGGAGCACGGTCTTCAACTGGCCCATGTTCATCTCGGGCACGAGGATACGTCCGAACCCCTTGAGTAGGACAGACATATTTTCCGGCATCGGCCAGATGTGGCGGATGTGGACGTGGGCGACGTCCTGGCCCTTGGCGAGCGCGCGGCGAACCGCCTGATGGATCGGACCAAAGGTCGAGCCCCAGCCAACCACGCAAAGCGCCGCGCCTTCGCGTCCGAGGGCGATATCCTGGTCCGGGATCGACTTGGCGACATTGGCGACCTTGCCGTGGCGGGTGTCGGTCATCGTCTGGTGAGCGGCGGGGGAATAATCGATGTTGCCGGTGCCGGGCTGCTTTTCGATGCCGCCGATGCGATGCTCGAGGCCCGGCGTTCCGGGCCTGATCCACGGCCGCGCCAAATCGCCATTACGCGCATAGGGCATCACGCCCTCGCCTTCCGCCGGGGGCGTTTCGAAGAACTCGACCGGAAACGGCTCATAGCCGCTCATGTCCGGCACCTTCCACGGCTCGGCGGCATTGGCGATATAGCCGTCGGTCAGAAGCATCACCGGGGTCATGTAGCGGGTGGCGATGCGCACCGCTTCGATCGCGCAGTCGAAGGCGTCCGCCGGCGAGCGAGCGGCGATCACCGGCACCGGAGCATCGGCGTTGCGGCCGTAGACCGCCTGGTAGAGGTCGGACTGCTCGGTCTTGGTCGGCAAGCCCGTCGACGGCCCACCGCGCTGCGAATTGACGACAATCAGCGGCAGTTCGGTGATCACCGCAAGGCCGATCCCTTCCGTCTTGAGCGCGATCCCCGGCCCCGAGGATGAGGTGACGCCGAGCTTGCCGGCGTAGGACGCGCCAATGGCGGCGCAGATGGCGGCGATCTCATCCTCCGCCTGAAAGGTGGTGATCCCATATTCCTTGAGCCGCGCTAGATGGTGCAGCAGCGGGCTCGCAGGCGTGATCGGATAGGAGCCGAAGAACATCTCCAGCCCCGCCAGCTGCGCTCCGACGACGAGCCCGAGGGCGAGCGCCTCTGCCCCCGTGACCGTCCGATAGAGGCCCGGCTCGGCGGGCGCCGGGGCGATATGGTGGCGGCGGATGCTCGGAGCGCCGA
>JACCSV010000174.1 GCA_013812805.1 Sphingomonas sp.
AAGTTCATTCCGAACACCCCGGCGATCGCAGCGCAGAAGCCGAGGACCGCGGTCAGGAAGGTCAGCACCTTGACCAGTTCGTTGGTCTGCTGGGCGGTGCGCGATGCGAACAGCTCGAAGCTGCCGACGACCAGGTCGCGGGTATGCTCGACTTCGTCGATCGCCCGCTCGTAGCGGCTGGCAAGGATGGTGAAGTGCGGTGAAGCTCCGGCTTCGGCGACGATCTGCAGGTCCGGGCGCGACAGTCCGTAGAACACGGCGCGTTGCGCCGACAGCAAGGTCCGAAGCCGCGACACCCGCCGCCGCAAGGTCACCATCCGACCGAGCAGGGTCTTGCTGGATGGCCGGATCAGCGCTTGCTCGTCGAGCTTGTCGACAAGGCCCTCGACCCGGGCAATTTCCTTGAAATAGGCTTCGAGGTGCATGTCGAGGAGCGATGCCGCAAAGTCATGCGTGGTCAGCGCGCCGATCATCGTCTCGGCCCGATCCTGCGAGCGGAAGGCTTCGATAAACCCCACCTCCCCCTCGTGGACCGTCACCAGCCACGCCTTGTCGATCAGGATGTCGAGGCGAACATGGGGTTGCACCGTATGCCCGCCATTTCTCCCCACATTGCCGTCGGCCTCGACGATGGCGGGGGCCGTTTCAACCGACAGCTGTATGTACTTGCCGAAGTTTTCCAGCCGCGTTGAGCCGGCGCTCAGGAGGGTGCGCAGGCTGGCGGGATCGAGCTCGAGCGTCCGGGCGACCTGCTTCAGCTCCGCCGGATCGCGACCGACGACGTCGATCCACAACAGCCGCTGGTCGCCCAGCGAGCTCAGCGTTTCCGCCGACAGCTCGACCTGGTGATCACGGCCTTCGGCATCGTAGAGATAGCTGCTGAGTGGCACTGCTAGCCCTTACCGCGACCCGAATCCGGTAAGCATCGTCTTGATCGTCCGAAGCAGGATCAGAAGGTCGAGCCAGGGAGAGAAATATTTGATGTAGTAGAAGTCGTACTGAAGCTTGCGGTGAACTTCGTCGACCTCTGCGACATGGCCCTGGTTGACCTGGGCCCAGCCCGAAATTCCCGGCTTCACCACGTGGCGGTAGCGGTAGAAGGGGATTTCGTTGGTGTACCAGACCGACAATATCTCGGCTTCCGGCCGCGGGCCGATCCAGCTCATCTCCCATTTGAGAATATTGAAGATCTGCGGCAGCTCGTCGATCCGGCTGGTGCGAAGGAACCGGCCGACGCGGGTAACCCGCGCGTCGTTGGCACCCGTCATCGCGCTGCGGCGGGCATCCCCCGCCTGAAGCGCAAGCATGGTACGGAACTTGTAGACGGAAATCCGACGGCCGGCATGGCCCACGCGCGTTTGCCGGAACAGCGCCGGCCCGCTGCTGTCGAGGCGGATCGCGAGCGCGACCAACGCCATCAGCGGTAGGACCAACGGCAACACCATCACCGCGAACAGAAAGTCGATCAGGCCCTTCAAATAGAAATACCCCCGCGCCGGGAGCAGCGACCCGAAGCTGTTTTCGGACAGATGCTCGAGCTCGACCCGCCCGCTCAGCGATTCCGACAGTTGCTTGACCTGGTAGACGATCCGGCTGGCAAGCGCGGCGTCGGCGAGGAACGCTTCCCACTCGTCGGGCAAATCGGCGGAAAAGTCGGCGACGATCGCGTCGCAGCCGCGCGCATCCTTGAGCTGCGGCCGCTGAAGCCGCTTCCACTCTACCCCGTCGATCGCCTGCAGATGGTCGACGGCGCCGTAGGGGACCACCGCGATCCGCCGCCGCACCTTCCGCTCGCCGTACATATAGACGAGGTAAAGCCAGACGACGTGAAGCAAGAAGCCTAGGCCCAGCGCCAAGCGGTCATAAGGAAAGCGAGTCAGCAGGAACCAGGCGATCGCGATCCCGTGGCCGGTCAGGGCCGACGGCAGGATCACGTAGCTGCGGCGAATGCCGGGGTAGGTTTCGATCGACAGGCGAGTCCAGAAAGCGACGATGACCGCAACCACGTTGCCGGCCAGCGCATTGAGGCTGGCCGCCTCAGTCAGCGACCCGGGCAGGATCGGGCCGCGCAGCGACCATGGCAGCAGCGCACCGAACACCAGTGCCCCGGCGAACTGGAAGCGCTTGCGGGTGAGCAGCGAACGCGACCCTCCCCGCCGAAGCGATTGCTGCTTCGCTACGACCTCCATCGGCCCGCTTCCGGATCGAGCTCCATCGGCTATTCGGCGGCCGCCCGGACGGCGGTAGCGGGCCCTACGGGGCGGCCAAGCCCGCGATAGTCGAAACCGGCGCGCTCCGCTTCCTCGCGGTCGTAGACGTTGCGCAAATCGACGATCGAGCGGCCGCGCATTCGTGCCGCCAGCTTGTCGAGGTCGAGGCCGCGAAACTCATCCCATTCGGTGATCACCACAAGCACGTCGGCATCGTCGGCCACCGAATAGGCGTCGCGGACGAAGTTGATGCCTTCAAACACCCCGGCCGCCTGATCCATCGCCGCGGGATCGAAGGCGGTTACCTCGGCTCCCTGCTCGATCAGCGCATTGACCAAGGGAATCGACGGCGCGTCGCGCATGTCGTCGGTGTTGGGCTTGAAGGCGAGGCCGAGCACGCCGATGCGCTTGCCCTTGACGCTTCCGCCCAGCGCATCGGCAACGCGAGCCGCCATGCCGAGCTTGCGGGCATCGTTGACCTCGACGACGGTGCGGACGATGCGCTGATCGACGCCGGCCTGCTCCGCGGTCTGCAGCAACGCCAGCGTGTCCTTGGGAAAGCAGCTGCCGCCGTAGCCGGGCCCGGGGTGAAGGAATTTAGGCCCGATGCGATTGTCGAGGCCGATACCGCGGGCGACTTCCTGGACGTCGGCGCCGACCGCTTCGCAAAGGTCGGCGATCTCGTTGATGAAGCTGATCTTGGTCGCCAAGAAGGCGTTGGCCGCATATTTGGTGAGCTCGGCGGTACGCCGGCCGGTGAACAGGATCGGCGCCTTGTTGAGGAACAAGGGACGGTAGATTTCGCGAAGCACTTCGCGCGCTTGTTCATCCTCGGCGCCGACGACGATGCGGTCGGGATGCTTGAAGTCGGCGATGGCCGCGCCTTCGCGGAGGAATTCGGGATTGGACGCAACCGAAGTCCCGGCCGGGGCGCCTTCTTGCTTGAGGATCCTTGCAATCTCGTCGCCGGTGCCGACCGGGACCGTCGATTTGGTTATCACCACCGCCGGCGACTCCAGCGCTTTGGCAAGCTCCCGGACGGCGGCGAAAACGAAGGTGAGGTCGGCGTGGCCATCGCCGCGCCGGGCGGGGGTGCCGACGGCGATGAACACCGCCTCGGCCCCGCGCACGCCCTCGGCAAGGTCGGTGGTGAAGGTCAGCCGCCCGCGCTCGGCATTGGCCTTGACCAGCCCTTCCAGCCCGGGCTCCCAGATCGGCATCCGCCCATCGTTGAGCGCGTCGATCTTCGAGGAATCCTTGTCGACGCAGGCGACGTCATGCCCGAAGTCGGCAAAGCAGGCACCGGAAACGAGGCCGACATAGCCAGTGCCGATCATGGCGATGCGCATGCTTCACTTTCCTCAAACACTGCCGATGCTTTGGGCGCGCGCGTCTTAGACGTCAGCAGTGGCCAACGCCAGTCGGCGCCCGGGTCAGCCGGTGGTTGGGCAGATCTGCATGACGATGTCGCCTTCCTCGAGCTTCGCGGCCTGCGGCCTCCAGAATCCGTACGGCGTGCCGCTGCGGATGATCCTCAAGCCCAGGCCGTCCGAAATCTCCTTGAGCGACTTGCCCACCTCCTCGGGCCGCACGTCGCGCTCGATCATCCGCACCTTCCCCTTCATCGATGCGAGGTCGGCGAGATAGTCGGCGATATGCTGCCCCCCGTGCGTGGTCGCAAGCAACAGGCCCGCGAAGTCGAGCGGATTGACGACGACGTCCGCACCCGCGCGCCGGGCCGGCGCTTCATTGTCCTCGGCATTGACGGCGATGCTGATCCTCAGGTCCGGCGCGAGGTAGCGCGCGGTAAGGCAGATCAGGATCGAGGTGTCGTCGCGCCCCGCCGAGATGATCATCAGCTGAGCCCGCTCCACGTTCACCGCCGCCAGCGTCTCGTCGCGCGTCGCGTCGGCTTTGAGCACCGTACAGCCGAGATCCTCCGCTAGCGTCAGCCGCTGCTCGTCGGTGTCGACGACGACGATGTTCTCGGGGTCCGCTCCAAGGTCGATCAGCTCCTGGACCGCCCGGCTGTTCTTGGTGCCGAAGCCAGTAACGATAATGTGGTCGGTCAACCGGCGCTGTATTCGTTTCATGATAAATTTTTCCCACGAACGCCTCGCCACGAACGAATACGCCGATCCGGCGAGGATCAGGATGAACAGGATTCGGATCGGAGTAACGACGATCGCGTCGAACATGCGCGTCCGGTCAGTGACTGGGACGATGTCGCCATAGCCGGTCGTCGTCGCGCTGATCATGGTGAAATAGATGACGTCGAGGAAGTCGACCTGGCCGTCATGCGCATCCTTGAGGCCGTCGCGCTCGAGCCAGTGGATCAGGATCAGAAGTCCCAGCAGCCCGGCCATCGCGGCGAACCGCCAGCCGAGCCCCTGCCAGCCGGTGATGCGCGGCCTGCGCCGAAGCACGAGCAGGTCGCCCCTGTCCCTCAATCCCGGCATTGCGTCCCCTTTCACTGCGCAACTCGGCTCGTCGGCGTTGGTTCACACTCATAGCTTGAACCGCCTCGCCTTGGCCTCAATTTTCCGCTACAGGCGCGGCCCTTCCGATGAAAACGATCACTCTTCCTCGTCCCCCCAAAGTGGGCCTGGTTTCGCTCGGCTGTCCCAAGAATCTGGTCGACAGCGAGCGGATCATGACCAAGCTTCGCTCCGACGGCTATGCGATGTCGCCCGACTATTCGGGCGCCGACGTGGTGCTGGTCAATACCTGCGGCTTCCTAGACAGCGCCAAGGCCGAAAGCCTGGAAGCGATCGGCGAAGCGATCGCCGAGAACGGCCGCGTCGTCGTCACCGGCTGCATGGGCAAGGAAGCCGAAATTATTCGCGAGCGCTTCCCGCAGGTCTTGGCGATCACCGGGGCTCATCAATATGAGGCCGTGGTCGCCGCGGTACACGAGGCTGCCCCGCCGTCAGCATCGCCGTTCACCGACCTGGTGCCGGAATCGGGCCTCAAGCTGACTCCGCGCCATTACAGCTATCTGAAGATTTCCGAAGGCTGCAATCACCGCTGCGCGTTCTGCATCATCCCGCAGCTTCGCGGCGACCTCGTCAGCCGCCGCCCCGACGCTATCCTACGCGAAGCGGAAAAGCTGGTCGCGGCGGGCACGAAGGAACTGCTGGTAATCAGCCAGGACACTTCGGCCTACGGTCTCGACCTCAGGCATGCCGCGTGGAGCTGGCGCGGCCACGAAGTGCGCGCGCACATGACCGACCTGGTGCGCGAGCTCGGGTCTCTCGGTGCCTGGGTGCGGCTCCACTACGTCTACCCCTACCCGCACGTCGACCATGTGATGCCGTTGATGGCCGAGGGGCTGCTGCTCCCCTACCTCGACATTCCGTTCCAGCATGCGAGCCCACGCATTTTGCGGGCGATGAAGCGGCCGGCGAACGACGCCAGGGTGCTGCAGCGGATCCGCCAGTGGCGCGCCGAAGTGCCCGACCTCGCCATCCGCTCGTCGTTCGTGGTCGGCTTCCCCGGCGAGACGGAAGAGGATTTTCGGTACTTGCTGGGCTGGCTGGAAGAAGCTCAGCTCGACCGGGTCGGCGCGTTCCGCTTCGAACCGGTCGAAGGCGCCAGTGCCAACGCGCTTCCCGACCAGGTGCCCGATGAGGTCAAGCACGACCGCTTCGAGCGGGTAATGGAGCTTTCGGCCCGGATCAGCGCTGCAAAGCTCGAGGCCAAAATCGGCAAGACCCTGGACGTGCTGATCGATGCAGCCGACGTCGGCACCGGCGGAGCAACCGGCCGATCCAAGGCGGATGCCCCCGAGATCGACGGCGAAGTGCACCTGCGCGACGCGGCCGGGTTCAAACCGGGCGACATCGTGCGTGCCCGGGTCGAGGACAGCGATGCCCACGACCTGTACGCGGTGCCGGTCTAAGCGTCGCTTGCGCTAGCTTTCCTCAACCAGCAGTTCGGCCAGCCTCATTCGAAGCGAATCAGCGGTATAGGGCTTCGGTAACCGTGGCCGCTCGGACCATTCCTCTGGCATTGTCCAGTCCGCATAGCCGCTCGTAATCAGGAACGGGATTCCACGGGCCTCGAGGATCTTGAGGACGGCGAAGGATTTGCCTCCGCGGATGTTAAGATCGACGATTGCGGCGTCGACATTCCCCTCCTCGGCAAGCTGCAGCGCCGAGGCCATGTTTCCGGCCGGGCCAACGACGCTGCAGCCCAGCGCTTGCAAAATCTCGCTGCTGTCGTCGGCGACGACGGGCGAGTCCTCGACGACGAGGATGCGCCGTCCCTCAAACGTGCCGGTCATCGCGACTTGTCCGCACTCCTGAGCCGAATACAGGTTGTTCCAAACTGCAAAAGCCTCAGAAGTTCAGCCTCCCGGTCAGGTAGAGAAATAGCAGGATCGCGCCGGATACCAGCAGCACCACGGTGCCATAGCTGTACCCGAGGCCCCGCCTGCCGGAGCCGCCAACGCGATTGCGTCCCCATCCTCCCGATGACCGTCTGCGCCACATGTGGACCTCGCCTGGGTGTGAGTGATGTGTGGGAAACGCCGCGTCGGGCGACTGCGTTCCTCGCGCCCGGAGCGTCTGCTAGGGGCGCCAGGAATGCGCAGCTATCGTCAACCGCACCGGACAGCGAATGGCCTGATCGGCGCTGTGCTGGGCGCAATGCTGCTTGCAGGCTGCAGCCTTGGCGAAGAGCCGGCGGTCAGCCAGGCCGACCAGGCGGCGGGGGCCGAGCTTCATCCGCAGCTGCTGGCCCAATTCGGCGGCGCGTATGATGGCGACGAAAGCGAATATCTCCGCCGCGTCGGCAAGTCGATCGCTGCGACGGCGGGGCTGGACGGCCAGTGCACGTTCACGCTCGTCAACAGCGACGTCGTCAATGCCTTTGCGGTGCCCGGCTGCTACATTTACCTGACGCGCGGCCTGATGGGCATCGTCAACAGCGAGGCGGAGCTGGCCGCGGTCCTCGCCCATGAAGTCGGCCACATCGTCGGCCGCCATTCCCAGCGCCAGCAGAGCCGCTCGCTGTGGCGGACCATCGGCGTCGTCGCGGTGCAGGTTTTCACCGGGTCCGATCGGCTGACGCAGATCGCCGGAGCGGCCGCGGGGCTGTTCACCCTGCGTTATTCGCGCCAGCAGGAGTATGAAGCCGACGACCTGGGTCTGCGATACCTCCACAAGTCTGGGTACGACCCGTTCGCATCGATCGACATGCTGCGGGCGCTGGGGCAGCACGAGCTGTTCCTGATGCAGACCCGTGGCCGGGACGAAGCGCGGAGCATTCCCGAGTGGGCGCGGACCCACCCGCTGACCGACAACCGCCTGGAGCGAGCGCAAGGCGCGGCCGAGGACACTGGCGTCCCGCGCGGTGCGCTGCCCGAACGCGAGGTCGATTATATCCGCGCCGTCGACGACATGCTTTATGGTGACGACCCGGAACAAGGTTTCGTCAACGGCCGCTCGTTTGCCCATCCGGTGATGCGGATCGCTTTCGAAGCGCCCGAGGGTTTCACCCTGACCAACAGCCCGCAGGCGATCCTGATCGAAGGCCCGGGCGGGATTCGCGGCGAGTTCGCGGGCGGGCAGGTCCCGGCGGGCGGGCTGGAAGAATATTCTTCGGTGCTGCTTCGAGCGCTGCTCGGCGAAGCCCCATTCGCAATTACCGACGTTCGCGCGGCGCAGGTGAACGGCCTCCCGGCCTTGTTCACCAGCGCCCGGGTGCGCAGCGGCAAGGGCGAGGCCGGATTGACGCTTGGCGCTTATGCCGCTGGCGACACTGCATACCATTTCGTCATGCTGTCGGCGCCGCGCGCCGCGGCCCCGGCGGCACTCGACGAGCTGCTGGGTTCATTCCGGCTGATCAGCCCCGAGGAAGCCAGGAGCCTGCGCCCGCGCAAGATCGAGGCGGTGCGGGCGAGCGCTGGCGATACCGTCACGGCGCTCGCAAGCCGGATGGCCGGCGACAACAAGCTTGCACATTTCCTGATGCTCAACGGTCGCGAGCCGAACCGGCCGCTGCGCCCTGGAGAGCCGCTCAAGATCGTCGTGTTCGACGGGCCGAGGTAATGACTCGACAGCGATATCGGCTCGGCTAGGCTGGCGGCATGCTAAAACACGTCATCTCGCTTCTCGTCATCGCCGCCGCTCCGGCCGCGGCGCAGCCGCTCACCGCCCAGCAGACCGCGGCAATCGACCAGGCGGTTGCCAAGGCCCTTGCCGACACCGCGGTCCCGTCGGCCTCGATCACCATCGTCCGCGACGGCAAGATCGTGCTGACCAGGGCCTATGGCAAAGCCAATGAAGGGCTTCCGGCGCAGGCCAACCACCCCTACCAGATCGCCTCCATCTCCAAGCAGTTCACGGCGATGGCGCTGCTGCTGCTCGAGGAAGAGGGCAAGCTCAACCTCGACGACAAGGTGTCGAAGTGGGTTCCGGGGATCAGCGGCGGCGACAAGATCGCGCTCCGCCAGCTGCTCAACCACACCTCGGGCTTGCAGGATTACTGGCCGCAGGATTTCAGCTTTCCGGCAATGGCGCGGCCGACCAGCCCCCAAGCCATCGTCGATATCTGGGCGAAAAAGCCGCTCGACTTCGCGCCCGGCGACCACGCACAATATTCCAACACCGGCTATGTCATCGCCGGCATGATCGCCGAGAAGGCCAGCGGCGAGCCGCTGATGAGCTACCTCAAACGCAAGATTTTCGTGCCGCTGAAGATGACCAGCGTCGTCAACCAGGACGATGCGATCGGTGCGGCGTTCCCGTCCGGCTACGGCCGCTATGCGCTGGGACCGGTGCGGCCGGTGACCCCGGCGGCGCGCGGCTGGCTGTACGCCGCGGGCGAGCTGTCGATGAGCGCCGAGGACCTCGCCAAGTGGAACATCGCGCGGATCAATCGCTCGCTGGTGCCCGCCGACGACTGGGCGGCGCAGGAGACGACCGCGAAGCTCAACGACGGCACCGCCATCCCCAACGGGCTCGGCGTGTTCGTCAGCAATTCGAGCGGTCGCAAGGCAGTGACCCACGGCGGCGAATCCGTCGGCTTCCTTGCCACCAACACCGTCTATCCGGCCGAGCGCACCGCAATCACGGTCATGACCAACAGCTGGTCGGGCGGTGCCTATGGCCGCATCTCCCGTGAGATCGCCAAGATCGTGCTTCCGCAGCCGCCGGAGGCCGCGGCGGCGAGCGCCACGACCCAGCGCGCGCGGATTGTCTACGACCAGCTTCGCACGGGAGCGCTCGACCGTTCGCTGCTGACGGACAATGCCAACTATTACTTTACAGAGCAGGCGGTTGCCGATTACCGCTCGAGCCTCGGTCCGCTTGGTGCGCCGACCTCCTTCGAGCCCAACGGCAAGCCGTCCCCGCGCGGCGGCTTCATGATCCAGGGCTATACGATCAAATACCCCGCCCGGACGCTCAACCTATCGACCTTCTACGAGCCCGCCAGCGGGCGCATCGAGCAATTCCTGGTCAGCCCCGGCGAATGACCGACTTCGCACCGCTTCTGGTCGCCGACCGCGGCCAGAAGGCCCAGATCATCCACCTCGTCGACAAGACCAGCTTCGAGGGCTGGGTGAAACGCCGGCCGGCCGAGGACCGCGCCTTCCTCGAGGCGCACCGGTTCGACGGCAAGAAGGGCGATTCGAGCGTGATCCTGCCGCGCGGCGGCGAGTTCGAGGTGGCTGGCGCCGTCGCCGATTCCGGCAAGCTATCCCCGTGGTGCCTGGCCAGCCTCGCCGGCCGCCTTCCGGCCGGGACGTATCGGTTAGCCGAGGGGGCGCCGGGCAAGGCAGCGCTTGGCTGGCTGCTCGCCCAGCATCGGCTGGACCGCTATCGCGACAAGCCCGCCGAGGATGCCGGCGAGCGGGTGCTGGTAACAAGCGAAGCCTCGGCGGTCGAGCCGATGGTGCGCCTGGCGGAGGCCACGGCGCTGGTTCGCGACCTCGTCAATGCGCCGGCCATCGACCTTGGTCCTGCCGAGCTGGAGCAAGCCGTGCGCGAGCAATTGCCGAGTTTCGACATCCGCGTCACCGGCGGCGACGAGCTTGTCGCCAACTTCCCGCTGATCGCTGCGGTCGGTGCTGCCGCCACCGCGGACCGGGCACCGCGGCTGATCGAAGCGGAGTGGGGCAAACCCGAACACCCGCGCATCGCCATCGTCGGCAAGGGCGTGTGCTTCGATTCCGGCGGGCTCGACATCAAGAGCTCCAGTGGCATGCGGATAATGAAAAAGGACATGGGCGGGGCGGCACACGCGCTGGCGCTGGCGCGGCTGATAGCGGCCGAGCGGCTGCCGGTGCGGGTCCACTTGCTCATTCCGGCGGTGGAGAATTCGGTTTCGGGCGCAGCGCTCCGCCCGGGGGACGTCGTCCGTTCGCGCCAGGGCCTCCACGTCGAGATCGACAATACCGATGCCGAAGGCCGGCTGATCCTTGCCGATGCGCTGACCAGGGCTGTTGAGGCCGAGCCGGAACTGATCATCGATTTCGCCACGCTTACCGGAGCTGCGCGGATTGCCCTGGGTCCGGAGCTTCCGGCGCTGTTCGTCAGCGACGAGCGGCTGAGCGAGGCAATCGAGACGGCTGCCAAGGAACTGGACGACCCGGTGTGGCGGCTGCCGCTGTGGGAGCCCTATGGCGAAATGCTCAAGAGCGACATCGCCGACCTTGCCAATTCGGCGGGTTCGCCGATGGGCGGGGCGATCGTCGCGGCGATGTTCATGAAACGCTTCGTACCGGCCGAAATGCCCTGGGCGCACCTCGACACGTTTGCCTGGCGGGACAGCGCCAAGCCCGGCCGGCCCAAGGGCGGCGACGCCCTCGGGCTCCGGGCCAGCTTTGCCGCGCTGCAGCGGCTGTACCCGCGCGGCTAGGCCCGTCTGCCCCACTTTCGCGGCGGTTTTCGATACTTGGCTGCAACAATTCGCTCCCTTGCCGGTTTTAATCGGACAACTTCGCGACCGCACAGGAGTGGTGCAACGTGGCGGACGAATCGCTGTCAGCCTGGATGCGGGCACTGATCGCTTATGTGCGATCCGGGGAGCCCGACCTGACCAACCGTCAGATGGCGTTGTTGATGCTCGTCTATCTGAGCCCGGGGCCGCATACAGTTCGCGGATTGGCCAAGGTGCTGGGGGTTTCAAAGCCGGTCGTCACGCGCGCCTTGAACACGCTTGGGGCACTCGGCTATCTCCGCCGCGAACGCGACCAGGACGACCGCCGCAATGTGTTTGTCGTCCGGACCAGCAACGGGGCGGATTTCCTTGAAGGCTTCAAGCGCAACCTCCGCGAAAGCGACCGCGCGTCGACGGCCCACCGGCCGATCATCGGACAGGCGCCAGCCTTCGCCCACCAGCGCTGACGACTTCGCCCTCGCCGGTCCCTCCAGCCTGCCCGACCCAAGGGTCCACGCTTATCGCAAAGACCTCGCCGACATTGCGCTCGCCGGCCGAGTGATCGCCTCGCATTATGCCGAGCCGGCGCCGCGCCTAGTCAAGACCGCCGGCCCGCTGCTTAGAGGTCCCGCGGCGGATTCGGACGTGGTCGGAGCGGTTGCGAAGGACGATTCATTCGACCTGCTCGACGACAGCCTGGGTTGGGCCTGGGGCTATGCCGGAGCCGATCGCACCGTCGGCTATCTGCCAAGCGAGGCAGTCGGCTAGTCGAGGACGGCGGTGCGCAGCCAGATGAGCTGATAGATGCTGGTCAGGCAGAGCAGCACGATCAGCAGCCCGATAGTCCAGTCGCGGGCCGGCCACTGCACTCGGCGCTCCGGAAACAGCAGGAAAGCGGAAAGCGACGCCAGGCCCAGTGTCGCCAGCGCGCTGTTGCGAAGATAAACCACGATTACCTCACGCACATACTCGGTGCCCTGGCCAGCGCCGGAGCCGCGGGGGTTCATCAACAGCGCAATGGCCCAAACTATGGCCGCGGCCGCCAGGACAAAGCCGCCGACGAACAATCGTGCGCGGCCAACGCCGCGGTTTCTCACATCTCGCCTCGCTGACGGCGGATTTCATACCATTTGCGGACGTTCGCCTGGTGCTGCTCGAACGTCTCGGCGAAAACGTGGCCGCCAGTGCCGTCGGCAACGAAATAGATTGCCGTGGTCGGCGCCGGATCGAGCACGGCGGCGATGCTCAACCGGCCCGGGTTGGCGATCGGGCCCGCCGGGAGGCCAGGGCGCCGATAGGTGTTGTAACCGGTGTCGGCGTTGAGCTCGGAGCGCAGGATCCGCCGGCCAAGGGGCTTGCCCTTGGTGATCGGATAAATGACGGTCGGGTCGGCATCGAGCTTCATGCCGATGCGCAACCGGTTGCAATAGACCCCGGCGACGGTGCGGCGCTCGCTCGCCTTGGCGGTTTCCTTTTCGACGATTGATGCAAGCGTGACCGCTTCCTGCTTGGTGCTCACCGGGCAGGTCGGCTTGCGCTTGGCCCACAGCTGGTCGAGTGTTTTGGTCATCGCCTGCTGCATCCGCCCGATCACCGCCGCTCGGGTCTCACCGCGCTTGTATCCGTAGCTGTCGGGCAGCAGCGAGCCTTCCGGCGCAAGCGGCGCCGCGCCGGTCAGGTGCCGGACCGCGGCAAGTTTCTCCTGGACGATGATCGACGGCATGCCCTCGGTGACGGTGATCAGCCGCTGCACCGGCTGGCCGTGCTGCAAGAGGTTGAGCACGGCGGCTCCGCCGGCGTCCTTAGGAACTTCGAATTCGCCGGCCTGCACGGGGTCGCCGGAGCCGAACAGCCGGGCCATCACCGCATAGGTGCGCGCGCTACCGGGGATCGCCCCCGCGGCCTCCAGCTGGCGAGCGACCGAGGTCAGCGTCGAGCCTTCCTCGACGATGATGGAGTGCGGTCCAGGCTTGGGCCCCGGCGCCGCCCACAGGAACCAGTAGGTGCCGGCGCCGACAAGCAGGCCTAGGACCGCGGCGATGATGACCAGTCGCCGCAGCATCTGGCTAGTCGACCGCCTTCATCACCAGGCTGGCATTGGTGCCGCCAAAGCCGAAGCTGTTGTTGAGGCAGGCCTTGACCTTGCGCTCCTTGGCCTTGTGCGGGACGAGGTCGACCCCGGCAGTGCCGTCGCTGGGGTTGTCGAGGTTGAGCGTCGGCGGGACGATCT
>JACCSV010000178.1 GCA_013812805.1 Sphingomonas sp.
TGGCGCACCCAAGAGGATTCGAACCTCTGACCTCTGCCTTCGGAGGGCAGCGCTCTATCCAGCTGAGCTATGGGTGCCTGACGCGGGACTTAGCGATGGCCGGCCCTAGCGGCAAGCAGCGCCGAGAAACTCGGCGATCTTTGCGTGAAGCTCGGCGCGTCTGGACCCGACCACCATTCCGACATGTCCCGCGCCGATCTGGACGCTGTCCCCCGCTGGGGAACTAGCGGCCGGCGTGATGCGGTCTTTGAGCGCGGTCACGTGGAGCAGCGGGACCCCCGGGCTGGCGGCGACGAGCTTGCCGGCGACTCGCCATTCACCGCTTCCGGACAGGTCGCGGCCGAACAGATCCTCGATCAGCTCGCGCGCGGCTGGAAGGGGCAGGGGCTCGCCCTGGTTGGCCCAATCCTCCAGAGTCACGAACCGGCGCGCCCGATCGCTGAGCGGCTCGAGCCTGGCGAAGCGGGCGAACTTGGCCACCGTTCGCTCGGGGTCGAGCGACCAGAACGCGCCCTGCAGCACCTCCATTGGCAGCGCGCCCATCTGTTCCGCGCCCGGACGAGCGGCGCTCCATAGCCGGGCGAGCGCGGCGCGCGCGTCGTCGGGGTAGCCGGCAAAGCGCCACGGAGCCGCGATCGTGACCACCCGCTCGACCGGGGCGAGGTTGGCGGCGGCGATCGCCATCGTGCCGCCAAGGCAATAGCCGATCAGCGCCGGCGGCTGGTCGATTGTCCGAAGCAGCGGCACCAGCAGCTTCTCGACGTGGCCGCCGAGATCGAGCGACGATCGCTCCGCAGCCTCACCCCAGTCGAGCAGCAACGCCCGCCGGCCCATCCGCGCTACCGCTGCAGCGAGCGACACATCCTCATCGAGGTCGAGAATTTCGGGCGGGTTGATCAGCGACGGGACCAGCACTGCGGGGGCTCCGCTGCCGCCGCAATCGCGCAACTTCGCGGCGCCCGTTTCGGCCACCACCGGCCGCTCGGGCCGCACTTGCCGGCGCTCCGCCTGCTCGTACAGCGCTAGCCCCTGAAGCGCGGCTCGACCGAGCTCCGGGTCGCTTGCCGATGCATTCCGAACCAGCTCCAAGAACAACGGCAGAGGTCGCGGGGCGTGCCTTTGTTGCACTGCACTATCGGTGGGTGGTAGGCTGGGCTTCACGCGTTGGAGCTCTCATGGCCAAGACATCGGGCAAGGTGACGATCAAGAAATACGCCAACCGGCGGCTTTATGACACCGAAAGCTCGTCCTACATCACCCTCGACCGCCTTTCGGAAATGGTCCGCGAGGGGCGCGAGTTCGAAGTCGTCGATGCCAAGAGCGGCGACGACATCACCCGCCACGTGCTGACGCAGATCATCGTCGATGAAGAAGCGCGCGGCTCGACCATGCTTCCGGTCAATTTCCTGAAGCAATTGATCGGGCTTTACGGCAATTCGATGCAGGGTGTCGTGCCACAATATCTCGAAGCGGCGATGGACGCGTTCAAGCGCAACCAGCAGGCGATCGGCGATGCGTTCGGCGGCAATGCCTTCGCCGATATCGCCAAGCGCAACATGGCGCTGTTCGAGGATGCCAGCCGCGCCTTTACGCCTCCCGGCACGGCGCCCGCGGCGGCGGCAACGGCGGAGTCGCCGGACGACGAGATGGAGCAATTGCGCGCGGAGCTCGCCGCGCTCCAGGCCAAGGTCGATCGCCTGAGCAAATGAGGGTATCGCTGATTGCTCTGGCAGCGCTTGTCGCGCTCCCTGCTTCGTCTGCGTCGCTTGCGCAAATTGCGCAGCCGGGCGCGATCAGCGTCGAGGGCCTGACACCGCTCGCCGGCCGCTGGTCGTACCGCGCTTATCCGGGCGGCAGCGAAGCGACGTTCGCAAACGCCGGCGGCATTCGGCTGGCGATCCGCTGCAACCGTGTCGCGCGCTCCGTTTCGATCGTTCGCAGCGGAGTTCCGGCCGCCACACCGACCTTGTCGGTATTGACCACGTCCCTGTCCCGGACAGCGCCGGCCAGGTTCGCCGCGTCGCTGACCCTGACCGCCGACTTTGCGATCATGGACCCGTTGCTCGATGCGCTTTCGCTTAGCCGCGGGAAGTTCGCGACCTTCGCGCTCGGTGCGCCGCTGACGGCCTATCCGACATCGGGCGAACCAAGCCGGGTAATCGAAGATTGCAGAAGCTGAGTTTCGCGCGTTTCGGGCTCCTGGCACCGGCGCGAAGTCAAAGAGAATTGCCGAAACAATTCTGCATTACAAGTCTTGTTCTTAATCGCGTCTCGATTCATCATCTCCCCAGCTTCAACACAGCGAAAGGAGGTGATCCGATGTCTCATGGTTCAGCACAGAGGTCGGAGTATGTCGTTCGCGAGGTGAGCGCTTAAACGCTTTCCAATCGGGAACGGCTGGACACTTCCGGCCGCTGACCATGTTCGAGGGGATCGTCGCGACGGCGGCGGTCCCCTTTGACTTGTCCGCATCGACGCTTTGTGACGCGCAGATTGGCGCAAATCCGCCTCCTTTTCGCGACCGCAACGGAACTGTTGCTTGTTTCATGTGTCTAAATGAAAGCGATCGAACAGGGAGGTTTGCAATGGCGAAATCCAGTAGCCGCAAGTCGGGCTCGTCATCGGGCTCGCGTGGCTCCAACGAAACGACAGTCGACAAGATCACCAAAGCGGCGATGAGCAAGGAAATGCTCGCTGCCGGTCTTGCAGCGGCGGCAGCGGCGATCAGCGCTAGCCCGTCGGCGCGCAAGAAAATCCGCGACGCCGGAATGGACGCTGCGGATTCGGCGAGCCAGGCGGCGACCACCGTCGTGTCCAGTGCAACCCGGCTCGGATCGCTGATCGCCGAAGCGGTCGCCGAAGCGGCGCAGCGCGTATTGTCGGGAAAATGGTCCGACGAAAGTGGCTCGGGATCGAGCAGCGGCGGAGCGCGCCGTGCGTCGAGTTCGCGAAGCGCTTCCGGGGCGCGCAGCAGCGCCAGCAAGTCGCGTTCGACCGCATCGCGCTCCAGCGCCAAGACGAGCGCAAGAAAGCCGAAGCGAGCGAAAAGCACCCGCTCCTCTACCACCGCCAGCACCGCAACTCGCTCGAGCGCCGCCAAGAGCCGCAGCACCGGTGGCGCGACGAAAACTGGCACGTCGACGCGCAAAACCGCGACGCGCAAGACCAGCACTCGCAAGACCCCGGCCGGTGCCACCAGCACCCGCAAAAGCTCGACCGGCACCACCAGCACCCGCAAGAGTCCGGCTCGCAAGACCACCGCGCGCAAGACCACCGCGCGCAAGACCACCACGCGCAAGACAACCGGCACTCGGTCGACCGCGGCTCGCTCGCCGCGCAGCAGCACTCGCGCCAGCACTTCGCCCAGTAGCGGCGGCAGCACCGGCAGCTCCAGCAGCCCAGGCGGGTCCGGCGGCACGAGTGGAAGCTCTAGTAGCGGGACCGGCAGCTCCGGTGGCGGTTCGGACGGATCCGGCGGCTCCGGCGGCAGCTCGAGCTAGGCGAACTATCGTCACATTTGAAAAGGGCTGCCGGTACCGCTGGCGGCCCTTTTTGGCGCTAGGCGGCGCGATCTTCGAACTGCAGGCGCGCCAGGCTCGCGTATAAACCGCCGGCAGCGTTCAGTGACTGGTGCGTTCCCTCCTCGACGATCCGCCCGCCATCCATGACGATGATTCGGTCGGCGGCGCGGGTGGTTGCAAGCCGGTGGGCGATGACGATGGTGGTGCGCGTCTTCATCAGCCGCTCCAATGCTTCCTGCACCAGTTTCTCGCTATGCGCGTCGAGCGCCGACGTTGCTTCGTCGAGCAGCAGCAGCGGCGCGTCGCGAAGCAACGCCCTGGCGATGACGATCCGCTGGCGCTGCCCGCCCGACAGCCTAGCGCCGCCCTCGCCGAGGAAGCTGTCATAGCCATCGGGCATCAGGCCGAGGAATTCGTGTGCGTTCGCTGCCTTGGCCGCCGCGACGATCTCCTCGTCGGTCGCTTCCCAGCGGCCGTAGCGGATGTTGTCGCGGGCGCTGGCGGCGAAGATCACCGTTTCCTGCGGGACGAGCGCGATGCGCCTGCGGATTTGCGCGGGATCGGCATCGCGCAGGTCGACGCCATCGAGCGTCACCCGTCCCTCCTGCGGGTCGTAAAAGCGCAGCGCCAGCTGGAACAATGTCGACTTGCCGGCGCCCGACGGTCCGACCACCGCGACCGTCTCTCCTGGCGCAATGGCCAGCGACAGCTCGTGCATCGCTTTCTCGTCCGGCCGGGTCGGGTAACGGAAGCTGACCTTGTCGAAGACGAGTGCGCCTCGTGGCGGCTGCGGCAGCGGAACCGGCTGCTCGGGTGCCTTTATCTCGGGCCGGGCGACCATCAGCTCGTGCAGCCGCCCGGCTGCGCCGGAGCCGCGCAGAAGGTCGCCATAGACTTCGGTAAGCGCGCCGAACGCGCCGCCGACGAGCACGCCGGTGAAGACGAAAGCGGCGATCGACCCGCCGGTCATCCGCCCGGCCGCAACGTCGATCGCGCCTTCCCACAGGATCAGCACGATGGCGCTGAAGATCAAGGCGATCACCGTGAACGTCATCAGCGCCCGCAACGTGAAGCGGCGGCGAGCGACCTGGAACGCGCCCTGGACCGCACCGCCAAAGCGGTCGAGCTCGCGCTCTTGTTGGCCGAACGCCTGCACCACCTTCATCGCGCCCAGGGTTTCCGAAACCGTCGATCCGACGTCGGCGATTTGGTCCTGCGACGAGCGGCTGAGCGAGCGCACCCGCCGGCCGAACAGGACAATGGGTGCGAAGACGAACGGGATCCCGGCGACCAGCATCGCCGCCAGCTTGGGCGACAGCGCGAACAGATAGATGATCCCGCCGGTGCCGGTCGCAAGGTTGCGAAGGGCGATCGACACGCTCGACCCGATCACTTGCTCGAGGATGGCGGTGTCGGCGGTCAGCCGCGAGGCGATCTCCGACGGGCGGTTCTCCTCGAAAAAGCGGGGCGGCAGGGTCAGCAGGTTCTTCTGCACCGCGACGCGGATGTCGGCGACCGTGCGCTCGCCCAGCCAGGAGACGAAATAGAAGCGAAGCGCCGTCGCGAACGCGAGGACGATGACGATCATCAGCAAATAGTGGAAAGCCTGGCCGACAGCGGCCTCGCTTGCACCCGCCTGGCCGAAGCCGCGGTCGATCACCCGCTTGAAGCCGTAGGGGATGGCCAGCGTTGCTGCCGACGACAGGCACAGGAACAGGAAGGCGGCGGTGATCTGCTGCGGATATCTGGCCGCGGCTCGCCAGACGAGCCTCAGGTCGCCGATGCTTGCGCGCTGCTTTTCGTCGGTCCCCGCCACCGGCCCTGCCTAGCAGCGGCCGTCGTCCGCCTCAATCGAGCGCAATCGGGCAGGGGCCGGCTGTCGCGGGAGAGTTCGAGCCGCCCGAACTCAGCCCAGCGCGTATTGGCGGTGACGCTGGAGGCTGACGTCGGGGTTCGCCAGCATGTAGTCCAGCCAGTGAGGCTGCGTTTGCGGCGATTGCACCGACCGGATCGAGTACCGCAGAGACAGCTCGTAATGGACCGCGGCGACTTTCGGATCCGTAGCCTGATCGCCTAGAGCCATCGCGTGAGCCGCTCGCTCGGCGTAGTATTTCTTGTCGTCCGGCTCGAACATGGCCCCGTCCCCAACACTGTCTTGAGGGTTCGGCTTCGGCTCATTCGCCCACGCTAGTAATCACATAAGTGATTCCCAACATTTTCTCAGTGCTGGAAGATCGGTGCTCGGCAAGCCGGCGCTTTGAAACTCTCTTTTGCGAAGCCCACTATTATTCGCTTGATTCATGTTAGACTATCTCGACTCATATAAATCACATTCGGGAGTGAGACGATTCGATGACGCCTGCGGGGGAGCCTTACCCGACCGACAATCCCTTAATTCGCAAACTGGGCAGGTTCGTCCCTCTCAGCGGGGCCGAGTGCGCGGCGCTTGAGCAATTAAGCGCGAATTCTCGCAAGCATCCCGCGGGCACCGACCTGATCGTGGAAGGAGACAAACCCAAGGCGGTATTCCTGATCCTCAAGGGATGGGCATACCGGTACAAGCATTTGGCCGACGGGCGGCGCCAGATCATGGCCTATCTGATCCCCGGCGACCTGTGCGACATCCAGATCTTCCTGTTCGAAAAGATGGATCACAGCATCGGTTTGCTGTCCGACGCGGTGGTCGTGAAGATCCCGGCCGCGGAAATTCTCGACCTGATGGACCGCTTCCCGCGCATCGAGCGAGCGCTGCTGTGGGGCACCCTGGTTGACGAGGCGACGCTTCGCGAATGGCTGCTCAACGTCGGTCAGCGCTTTGCACTGCAACGGGTCGCTCACCTCTTCTGCGAGCTGTGCGTGCGGCTGAGCGTAGTCGGATTGGTCGATGACGCCGAGTCGTTTTCTCTGCCGCTGACCCAGGCCGAGCTGGCCGATACGACCGGAATGACGACGGTGCACATCAACCGGACGCTGCAGCGGATGCGCAAGGAGCAATTGATTGCCATGTCTCATGGGCGGCTCACGATCCTCGATTTCGAGAGGCTCGCCGAGATTTCCGGCTTTACACAGACCTATCTCCATACCGACGGCCCCCCAATCGAGCAGCGGCTACGCTCCCGGCTGAGCCCACCTATGTGATTCCTAGCTTTGTGAACGTGGCTTACCGGAGACCTGAACGGACCACACGAAATGACAGGGACGGCTGCGTACAAAGTGCGCATAAACACTGACAGTACCGACACCAACGCGCTCATCCTGCTTGCCGACGGCACACTCGTGGGCATTCTGGTCGAGCTGTCGGACGAATGTCACGGGGTCGGTCAAGGCCAGTGGACGATCGAGGCCGCGTTCGGGCTGCATATGGGGCGCGCCCCGGCAGCCTTCGCATCGGCCCCCGACGCGGCCGACTGGCTCAGCACCTATCTCGGCTGCGAACCCTTCAAGCTTCGCGGAAAGCTCGTCGAGCTTTCCTGATCCCAGTCTCCATCCCTGGAAATCACCTGTTGCACCGCAGCATCACGCTTGCGCCGCGACCATTTGCCCGCCAGACCGTTTTAAATTCGCACTGACAGCCAAGATGAGGTCGAATGCTTTACGACGTCTATGAAGTCCAACGCTCGTTCCTGGCCGGAGCGAGCAAGCTCGCGGGCTTCGGCGCCGGGTGGCTTAACAATCCCACCAACCCTTTCGCCTACGCCTCGACCAGCCCGCTAATCGCCGCCAGCCTCAACGTCTTCGCACATGCAGCGGCGCCGCGCGGAAAGCCGGAATTCGGCATTTCCAGGACAATGGTGAAGGGAAAAACAGTCGCGGTGCGCGAGGAGATCGTGCTTCGCAAACCGTTCGGGCAGCTCAAGCGCTTCGTTCGCGAACGCGTCGAGACAGGGCCGCGGCTGCTGATCGTCGCCCCGATGTCGGGCCATTTCGCGACGCTGCTGCGCGGCACGGTCGAGCGCATGCTCCCGCGCCACGACGTCTACATCACCGACTGGCGCGACGCGAAGCTGGTCCCGACCGAGGCCGGCGACTTCGATCTCGACGATTATATCGATTATCTGGTCGAGTTCACTGAGCTGATCGGCGAGCGGAGTGGCGAGCGCCCGCATCTGCTGGCGGTTTGCCAGCCGTCGGTCTCGGCCTTGGCTGCGACCGCGCTGATGAACGCGGACCGCAGCCGATGGCGGCCGAAGTCGCTGACGATGATGGGCGGTCCCGTTGACACGCGCGAGGCGCCGACAGCGGTAAACACGCTTGCGGTGGAGCGGCCGCTCGGCTGGTTCGAGAATAATGTCGTCGCGACGGTGCCGCTCTATTATCCGGGTGCCGGCCGCCGGGTATACCCCGGCTTTCTGCAGCTCGCCGGCTTCATGTCGATGAACCTTGGCGGGCACCTCGTCAGCCATTGGGAAATGTTCAAGCATCTGGTCGAAGGCGACGAGGAGAGCGCGGATTCGACTAAGGGGTTCTATGACGAATATCGCTCGGTCGCCGACATGACCGCGGAATTCTACCTGCAGACCGTCGACGTGGTGTTCAAGCGGCACCTGCTGCCCCGTGGCAAGCTTACCCACCATGGCCGCAAGGTCGATCCGGCCGCGATCCGCGACACGGCGCTACTCGCCATCGAAGGCGAGCGCGACGATATCTCGGGGCTTGGCCAGACGAAGGCGGCGCTCGGCCTCGCGCCGCAGCTGCCGGAGCGCAAGAAGCGCTATTTCATGGCCAAGGACGTCGGCCACTACGGCATTTTCAACGGCCGCAAATGGCGCGAAAAGATCGCTCCGGTGGTCGACGACTGGATCACCGCGCACGACTAAGCCGTTGCGATACTTGAAATTAAAATGCCGTCATCCCATCTCGCTCTGACTGTTCAACAGCTGAAAGGAGGTGGTCTGATGTCTCATTGTCAAATGCCGTTCGCGGTCCGTCTGGTGAGCGCAGCCTCCATTGGAGTTGCCGCTTAAACGACGTCAGGCCGCAATTCGGCTCGACAATGGAAAGGCCGTTCGGGCGACCGGGCGGCCTTTCGCATGTCCGCGCTCAGCCGCGCTGCTCCCAGGAGGAAAGGGCGGTCTCGACCATCCGGGACCAGCTTTCCGGGTCGCCCGCTCGCGCCATCGCCTCGTCGGGCTCGCGCATGGTGTGGAGCACCGCCAGCGCCTGGTTGACGTGCTCGCGCCAGACCCGGTCGACCTTGTCGCCGGCCGACGGGTCGCTGCCTTCGGCGTTGCTGCTGTGCGCCGCGCCGGCGAGGACGCGCGCCACCCGCTCGACCAAAGACTGTTCTGAAACCGGCATCTGAGTCTCCCTTGTTCCCTGGTTGGGAAAACCTACCGGCGCGGCTTGGGTTCAATCGACCGGTGCGGCGACGGCGGCAGGATCCGGCGAAGCAGCCGGCGAGCCTTGAACACCAGCCACAGCGACAGCGACACCAGAGTCGCCGCGATCAGCGCCGCGGCGATCGGATTGGCGATCGCCAGTGCCAACAATCCGCCGGTGGCGATGTCCTCGGCGGTCGAGACGATGACGTTGGACGCAGGCTCGGGACTGGCGTTGACGATGGTCCGGGCTCCCGCCTTCCCGGCGTGGGCGATGAAGGCGCCGCCGCCGCCGAGCAGGAAACTCGCGACCTGCCACGCTGGGTCGCCGGCGTCGATCACCGCCAGCGAAAGCAGGGCTCCGCCGAGCGGCCGAACCAGCGTGTGAAGGCTGTCCCAGGCGCTGTCGACCCAGGCGATCTTGTCGGCGAAGAATTCCGCAACGGCTCCGACGCCGGCGATCCCAATCACCCAATTATTGGCGATGACGTCGAGCGCCTGCAGCTGCTCGGGCAGATCGATCCAGCCGAGCTTCATCGCCAATCCGGTCGCGAACGTGACCAGGTACAGCCGCCAGCCCGCGAGCAGGCTCAGCGATGAGGCGAGTGCGATCAGTTCGAGTGCGTCCACACGGCCAAGCTTACTCACACGCCATGCAAAGTCTCGCCAAAAGCGGGATGCGCCGGTAAAGTTGGGCGATGTTCGATATTCCCGGCCAGCCGATCCTCGACAAGACTTCGCTCGTCGGCGGGTGCGTGCGTCTGCCGCTCGAGCTCGACGTCGAGCGGCTTCGCGGCGAGGTTGCGGGGCTTCCCGCAGACCTGTGGGGCACGCGCGGTGGCCGCGTCGGAGTCCACAGCGCCGCCGAGGCCTTGTTCCTGCGCGGGTTCGCTCCGGCCGAGGGGGATTTGCCGGTTGAGGACCGGCCGGCGCTGGACCGGCTGCCCTACATCCGCTCGATCCTCGGCACGATCGTTCCCGCGCCGCCGCTTCGCGCGCTGCTCGCCAAGCTCCCCGCCGGCGCCGAGATCAACCCGCACGTCGACATGGCCCCGTATTTTTCCAAAAGCCTGCGGATCCACATCCCGATCGAGACCAACGAGGCCGTCTGGATGTTCTCGTCGGGGCTCGGGTACCGGATGCGGCCGGGCGAAATCTGGGCGCTCAACAACAGCGCCGAGCATGCGGTGTGGAACCGCCACCCGTCGCTGCCGCGCACCCACCTTATCGCCGATTTCCTGCCGACGCCGGAGCTCGCCGACCTGCTGGCAGAAGGAGAGCGCGACCTCGGCTTGCCGATTTCCGAAGTGGAAGCCGTTGCCCGCGTTCACTGAGCGAAACTGACGGATGATCGCTACCCGGCACCTCGTCTTCCTGCACCTGCACAAGTCGGGCGGGACCTTTGTCAACCAGTGGCTGCTGCGGTTCTTCGAAGGCGCCCAGCAGATCGGCTATCATCTGCCGCGCCGCCTGATCCCGCCGGAACTCGCCGGTCTTCCAGTGATTGGCCTCGTCCGCAACCCGTGGAGCT
>JACCSV010000180.1 GCA_013812805.1 Sphingomonas sp.
CAAAATCGACCAGCCGGCGATGCCTTTCCGGAAGGCTGTCGGGCAGCGCGATCGATACGCCGGTCAAATTTTCCCGGGCTGTCGAGCTTTGACGCCGGTCGGCGCCGGTGGTCACCCGCTCCCGCCAGTCGTCCGGCGGCGGGGCGATGCCGCAGGCGTCGAACAGCCGCCTGAAATAATCCGCCGCCGCCCCGCTCGCGGGATCCTCCGCATGGCCCGCGAGCTCCTCGAACTTGACCGGATGGACGTCGGCGGAGCCTAGCCAGGCGGCGACATTGAGCTCGTACATGTCCTTGAGCGACGGGTTCTTGCGCGGGATGCCGAAGATCATCAGCGACAGCAGGTCGTCGACACTGAGCTTGCCGCTTTTGATGTGCTCGACGTTACCGTGAAATTCGTCGGACAGGAAGAAACGCGCCTGCGCCAGCACCCAGTCGTAGGGGTCGCGGTACAGCAGCACTTTGCGGACTTGAGACAGTTCCATCGCCGACGCATCGGCGAAGAACAGGTGCCCGAAGCTCATGAAATTGTGCGCGGGGTCAAAGGCGGCGAGATGGTCGCGCAGGTTCGGCCACTGGATGAACTGCGCCCGATATTGCTGCTCGACCGGAACGAACATGCGCAGGATGTTGCGCAGCAGGTGGCTTCCGCTCTTGGGGATGCTGTTGAGGAACAGCGGCGCCGGCAGTGGCGTCGGAGCGAACCGGCGGGTTTCCGCGTCGAGCGTGTCGGACTTGAGCTTGATCACCGCCATTGCCGGCAAGCCTTAGTCAAAGCAAAGGGCGGCGGAAACCCGCCGCCCTCGCCGTGATTATTACGCGAAACCTAGAACGTCTTGCTGAGGTTGAGGAACGCGCGGCGTCCCAGGAAATCATACTGTGAAGTCCCGACAACCGGGCCGATCAGCGCCGGAATGCCGGTCCCGCCGATCGTGCTCGTCCGTGGCGGAGTGGTGTCGAACAGGTTCGCGATACCCAGCGTCGCTTCCAGTTTCAGCACTGGCAGCTCCTTCGTCACCGAAACGCTGTGATAGGCGGTCATCGGGGTCGAAACGTCGACGCAATACTCGCCACGGATCTCGGAGCTGATGCAGGTGCGTCCGGGGGTGTCGTCGCGGTTCGCCCGAGCGAAATCGCGCCGGTTGCTGGACTTGCCGATCACGTCCATTCCCCAGAACAGGTTCCAGCCGCCCGGAGCGCGCCACGTCAGGTTGAAGTCGCCAACCCACCTGGGGTCGCCGATCTCGCCGTTGTTGTCCGTCTCCGTGCCTGCGAATAGCGCGAACGTGTCCTTCAACTGCCACGTGACCTGCGACAGGAAGTTGATTGACCCGAAGCGGCCGATATTCTGCTGAACCAGGCCGGTGAGATCGACGCCGCGGTTCTGCTGCTGCGCGATATTCACATACTTGTCCTGGATATTGTCGATCGCGAACGGATCGACTGCCAGGCCGCGCCCGAACAGGTTGCAGAGCGGCTCGTCCGGGAAGAATTCGGAGCTGTAACAGCCGCGGATGATAGCGGACGCGCCGAGCTGGGAAATCTCGCCTTTCACATTGATGTCGAAATAGTCGACGGCAAGGCTCAGCTTGGTGTCCGGAAAGATATCTCGCAGGTTCGGCGTGAGGATGATGCTCGCCGTCTTCGCACGCGAGGTTTCCGGATCGAGCACGCCGATGCCGCCCTGGGAGAATACCGTCGCAGTGATGCTTGCCCCGGCATAATTGGTCGGAATGCCTTCGGCCCGGCAGTTGTCGAAGATCTGCTGATTGATGTTGCCCCGCTCCAGGTTCAGCGCGGTCTGGACGCATGGGTCGATGCGCCGGCTGTTGACGAAGCTGGTTTCGTTGGCCTTGAACTGTTCGAACAGGGCTGGTGCGCGGAACGAAGTTCCGTAGCTGCCGCGCAAGCGCAGCCACGGGCTGACTGTCCAATTGGCACCGACCTTGTAGGTCCAGTTGCCGTTGTTCTTGTCGGTGATGCCGGTTTCCGCCTGCTTGGCCTTGACGTTGGTAATGCGCGCCGCACCGGACAGGGACAGATCCTGGAACAAGCCAGTGTCCTTGAAGATCGGCACATGGACTTCGCCGAACGCTTCCATCGTATTGGTATGGCCGGCGGTGATTCCGGAAGCCGTCGCACCCCACGCATTGCCGGCAAGCGTAATCTCGCCCGGGCGGTCGTGGATCTTGTCGCGACGAGCGGTGACGCCAAAGGCGGCTCCGATCGGGCCCGCTGGCAACTCGAACAGGTTGCCGGTGACCGACCCCTCAAAGGACAGCTGGTTATATTTGGTGCGTCCCTTTTCCCAGGAGAACAGGAAGTCCGTCTGTTCCTGAGTCATCTGGCCGGCGAGGAAATTCGGATCGAGCCAGGGCAGGTCGATGCAGTCCTTGCCGGACACCGGCGTTACCGTTCCGACGCACGATGCCGACTGGAAGTAGGAGATGTCGTACACGTCCTGCAGGATCTGTTGGTCGCGGTAGACGCCCTTGCTGCGGCTGTACTGGACGTAAGTGTCGAACGCCCAGCCCTTCATGAAGCCGAGGTCGAAGTCGCCGCGGAAGCCGCCGACGCCGCGCAGATAATCCACTTTCTGGCTGGAATCCGCCTGGTTGGTAATTCCGGTCGGGCTGAGCCAGTTATATCCTGTCCAGCCGTCCGCCCAGAAGGTGCCCGGGCCCCCACCACCTTCACCATAGTTGTCGCCGGTGTAGCCAAAGGTCCAGAACTGGCGCCAGCTGTTCTGATAGGTCTTGCGGCGGTTGCCGAGGAATTCCGCGAACAGCTCGACGTCGTCGGTGAGCTCATAGGCGGCGTCGCCGTAAAGCGTGATGCGCTGCGTCTTGGGAGTCAGCGTCTGCTCGTTGACGAACGGATGGTAAGCATTCTGCACGGCCAGCGAGGGCGCATCGTAGCCGGTAGGGACCAGCCGCCTGGGCTCATCAGCGGGGCCACCAGGCCGGCGGTCGGGTCGATGATCGGGATTCCGAGATTCTCACCGGGGTACTCGAACTGCAGCAGGTTGACGCTGCCGGTGTACTGGCCGCGGGTGTTGAACAGGTTGCCCGGGCCGATGCCGAAGATGTTCTCGAGGTCGTAGGTCCAGACGTGGCCCCAGCGCAGATCTTCGCACTTGAACTGCCCGGTGCGCGGATCGACCAGGTCGGCGCGATCGCCGTTGCGGCGGAAGATGTTCGCCTCGGGACAGCCGAGATACTCGCGATCGCCGCGCGCCAGCTCCGGCTGCTTGAAGACATCGCCGGCGATCATGAAGTGTCCGCGGTCGAAGCGATTGCCCCAAAGCGCGCTGATCCGATACTGCTCCCCGCCCGAGCGGAACGGGGTGGAGTTGTTGGCGTCGATCTGAAAGCCGTCCAGCTGGTTTTTGGTCATCAAATTGACCACGCCCGCAATCGCGTCCGACCCATAGACCGACGATGCGCCGGTCTTGAGGATCTCGACTCGCTGGACGATCGACTGCGGAAGCACGTTGAGGTCGAACGAGGAGACACCGCCGCGAACGCCCGCCGGACCCGCGCGGCGGCCGTTGAGCAGCACCAGAGTACGGTTGGCGCCAAGGCCGCGAAGGTTGATCGTCTGCGACCCGGGGCCGCCGTTGGTGACGAAGTTGGACGAGATCGCCGAGGTGATCTGGGTCGAGCCCGCGGCGACTGGCGAGGACTGGAGCATCTCGGCGGTGCTGGCCTGGCCCTGCCTGATCGCGATTTCCGGGTCGATGCTCGTCACCGGGTCGGGACTGGTGAATTCGGCCTGGCGAATGCGGCTTCCCGTAACGACGATGGTGTCGCCGGTTTCGGTGTCGGCGGGAGCGGTTTCGGGCGGTCCCTGGTCGGCGGCATTGGCCTGGGCCTGGTCGTCGGTGGGAGGCGTGACGTCGTCGGTGGCGGGCGGCGGCGCCGGCGAGCTTGCATCCTGCGCATAAGCCGGTGACGCGAACATCAGCGCTGCGAGCGATGCCCCAAGCAGCAGCTGAGACCGGACTAGCAGATTACGCGGCTCGACAACGGACATGCTTCACTCCCCTTTTTTTCTGATGAGCCGCCCAAAAAACCGAAGCATCAGAGTCCCGAAATTCCCCAATGTTTTTCTGCACGTATGAGACGCTGTCAATCGCCTGTAATATTTGCCGGACCGGCTGTGGCGCGGCGGCCACAGCATCGGTTCAGGCCGCAAGAAGGCGCAGATCTATGGCGCCACCGGGCTCTAGCCGGGACAAGCGCGCCGCGTGGCAGGAGTGGAGGGACTCGAACCCACGACCCTCGGTTTTGGAGACCGATGCTCTACCAACTGAGCTACACTCCTGTGCCGGGGCGGGAGGTAAACGCGAGGCTCCCCAACCGCAACCTCCCTTGAACGCTTCGGCTCACCGCGCTACATCGCCTCCAGCTCCGCCGGCCCCCGTGCCCGCGGAGCCTTTCTTTATCTGCGAGGCGAGCAAGCGTGGCAAAGGTTTCGGTTGGCGAATTCGTCCGGCAAGTCCGGTCCGAAGGCATCGAGAAAGTGCACTGGCCGAATATGGCCGACACCCGCCGAACCGCGATCATGGTGCTGATCATGACCAGCCTGCTCGCCATCTTCTTCCTCGGCACCGACTCGACCTTCAGCGCCATCGTCAAATATCTGCTCAGCCTCCTCGGCTAGAACCAAAGGCACGCGAAAAACCCATGTCCCGCTGGTACATCATCCACGCTTATTCGGGCTTCGAGAACAAGGTGAAGGATTCGATCCTGTCCGAAGCCAGGCGCCTGGCGCTGGAGCCGCACGTCGAGGCGATCGAGGTCCCGACCGAAAAGGTCACCGAGATCCGCCGCGGCAAGAAGGTCACCAACGACCGCAAATTCTTCCCCGGCTACGTACTCGCCAAGCTGACCATGAGCGACCAGGTCTACCACCTCGTCAAGAACACCCCCAAGGTGACGGGTTTCTTAGGCCCCAACGGCAAGCCGCAAGCGATCAGCGAAGCCGAAGCCGCGCGAATCCTCTCCACCAAGGAAGAAATGGCCAGCGCCGCGCCCAAGGCGAAGATCCAGGTCGATTACGACATCGGGGATAGCGTCA
>JACCSV010000183.1 GCA_013812805.1 Sphingomonas sp.
CGGCGATTTCCCGCACCTCCAGCGTCGAGCCGAGGCGGCGGGGGTCGACGAACTCATATTCCACTGCGTAGCCGGGAGCGGCGATGGCGGCGCGCTCCAACCCGGGGATCGAAGCAACGAACTGCTGTTGCACTTCGACTGGGAGAGATGTCGAAATGCCGTTGGGATAGACCAAAGCATCGCGCAGCCCCTCGGGCTCAAGAAAGATCTGGTGCCCGTCGCGGCCGCCGAACCTCTTCACTTTATCCTCGATCGACGGGCAATAGCGCGGGCCGCGGCCTTCGATTGCCCCGGCGAACAGTGGCGATCGGTCAAAGTTCGCTGCAATCACCTCGTGGGTTGCAGCGCTGGTGCGGGTAATCGAGCAAGCAAGTTGCGGTAGCCGGACGTCGTCAGCCATGGCCGACATCGTCCAGTTCTCTCGGTCGCTCGGCTGCGGCTGCGTCCGCGCCCAGTCGATGGTACGCCCGTCTAACCGTGGCGGAGTCCCGGTCTTCAGCCGCCCCTGCCCCAGGCCGATGCTGCGCACCTGGGCGGCAAGCGGCATTGATGCCTGCTCGCCACGGCGCCCGCCGGTCACGACGTCTTCGCCAATGAACATGCGAGCGTCGAGAAACGTCCCGGTGGCGATGACAAGCGCTCGGCATTCGAGGCGACCGGCGCTCGTCTCCAGGCCCGTGATCCCACGATTGCCAATGACCAAGCTCAATGCCTCGCAAACAACCAGCTCGACTCCGCTTTCGGCGAGCAGGCTAACCACGGCGGCGCGATACAACGACCGGTCCGCCTGCAGTCGCGGTCCCCACACCGCCGGGCCCTTGCTCCGATTGAGCATCCGGCGGTGAATCGCTGCCCGATCGGCGGCGCGAGCCATAATGCCGTCAAAGACGTCGAGCTCGCGGACCAGATGGCCCTTTCCGACCCCGCCAATCGACGGGTTGCAGGACATCTGCCCGACGTCTTCCGCCCTGAAGCTGACCAGGCCGACGCGAGCGCCACGCCGAGCCGCCGCGGCAGCAGCTTCGCAGCCGGCATGACCGACGCCGATGACGAGAACGTCGAACATGTTCAAACCTTAATCCGCTTCGCGCTGTTCACTAGCACGTGTTCCACGTGAAACACTCACTTGCCGAGACAAAAGCGCCCGAATAGGCTATCGAGGACCTCCTCTATGCCAGCTCGTCCAGTCAAGCGTTCGAAGGCCGTCCGAGCGGCTCGTATCGCCTCCGCAACTACCGCAACATCGCCTTTGTTTTCAATGGTTTGCAATGAGTTATGAGCAACTATTATGCAGTTCGCCTGGCGCCGGTTGAGGGCGAGATCGCCTTCTCCCGGAAGCAGATGTTTCGCCTCCGTTACGATCTGATCGACTAGTTTCTGAAGCCCCTCTCCTGTCGTCGACGAGACAGCCGTGCTTCCAAAAGGCGCATTTTCGCGCCCCGGGACGTCGCATCGTGGGTGGAGGCGTATGGCACGCGTATGATCCGGCGCATCGGCCGGCTCGCCGAGCCAGACGAGGATGTCGGCGGTCTCGATCAGCCGACGTGATCGCTCCACTCCGATCTGCTCGACCATTTCACTGGCCGCTCGCAATCCAGCGGTGTCGGTAAGCAGCAGCGGCACGCCCGACAGCGAAAGCGCGACTTCGATGTGATCGCGCGTAGTGCCGGGAACTGCCGTCACGATCGCCCTCTCCGTGCCGACTAGAGCATTGAGAAGGCTTGACTTTCCGGAGTTCGGGGGGCCCGCGAGGACGACCCTGATGCCGTCTCGTAAAGGCTCCGCACGGGGGCGTACCAGCCATTCCCGAAGCTCATTGGCCAACGTCGCGCAATCCGCGACCAACCCGCTGTCACCGTCGACCGAATCCTCATCGACATAGTCGATCGCAGCCTCGGCGCGGGCGGACAGCGCGACCAACCGCCGTTGCCAGTCGTCGACCTGGTTGCGAAGGCCGCCTTCGGCCATCAGCAGCGCAGCCCGCCGCTGGCTTTCGGTCTCCGCCTGGATCAGGTCGGCGAGACCCTCCGCTTCGGTAAGGTCGATGCGGCCGTTCTCGTACGCGCGCCGAGTGAACTCGCCGGGGTCGGCCAGGCGAATCCCCGGGAGGCGGCCGATCGCGCCGAGCACCGCCTCGACGACCGCACGGCCGCCATGGCAATGAAGCTCGACCAGATCCTCGCCGGTCGAGCTTGCCGGGCCGTCGAAGCGCAGCACCAGCGCCTCGTCGAGAAGACCGCCGCTGTCGGGGTCGCGAAGCTCGCGCACCGCCGCCTGGCGGGCTGGCCGCAGGTCGCCGGCGATCGCCGAAGCCGCTGCGTGCGCGCCTGCCCCGCTGATTCGAATGATCGCGATTGCTGCCGGGGGCCGGCCGCTCGAGAGCGCGTAAATGGTGTCGTAAGGCATTGCGACGCGCCTTAGCGCAGCCGCTCAGCCTTAGGCGAACATTCGTCCGAGCCCGACTTGGGGATCGACCCAGCCGTCGTAGATCATCTTGCCGGCCACATAGACGATCACGACTAGGCCGACGTAGGCGATCCAGCGGTAGCGCTCGATATATTTGGCGATGACGTTGGCGGCGATGCCCATCAGGCCGACGGCAAAGATCAAGCCGACGATGAGAATGCCCGGGTGGTCCCGCGCGGCGCCGGCGACGGCAAGGACGTTATCGAGACTCATCGAGACGTCGGCGATGGCGACTGCCCAGACCGCGCCGGTGAAACTCTTGGCCGCACGGACGCCGGAGCGCTCGTCGCCCTCAATTTCGGGCGAGCCCGCGCTCTCCCCACCATGGTTGAGATCGCGCCACATCTTCCACGCAACCCACAGCAGCAGCAGGCCGCCGACCAGGATCAAGCCGACGATCTGCAGCAACTGCGTGACCACCAGCGCGAAGGCGATTCGAAGCACCAGCGCGGCGATGACGCCGATCAGGATGACCTTGCGGCGCTGCTCGGCCGGAAGCCCAGCAGCCAGTGCTCCGACGACGATCGCATTGTCGCCGGCCAGCACCAGGTCGATCATCAGCACCTGCAGGAAGGCAGAGAAAGCCGCAGGCTCGGTGATGTTGGAGAAATCCTTGACGATCGCGGCCCACATTTCCGCGGGGCCTCCCAGACCCGCGCCCGCACCGTAAGTGCCAGCGGCAAGCAGAAGTTCGATCATACAGTCCGTTTCCTCAAGGTCTCGCCGTTCCGACTACTGGTTCATGCTCGCGAAGAAGTCCTCGTTGGACTTGGCATCCTTCATCTTGTCGAGCAGGAACTGCATCGCATCGATGGTCCCCATCTGCATCAGGATCCGGCGGAGCACCCACATCTTGGTGAGGATCGCCTGGTCGACCAGCAATTCCTCCTTGCGGGTGCCGGATTTGCCGACGTCGAGCGACGGGAAGATGCGCTTGTCGGAAACCTTGCGGTCGAGCACGATTTCCGAGTTGCCGGTACCCTTGAACTCCTCGAAGATCACCTCGTCCATCTTCGATCCGGTGTCGATCAGCGCGGTGGCGATGATCGACAGCGATCCGCCTTCCTCGATGTTGCGGGCGGCGCCGAAGAAGCGCTTGGGACGCTGCAAAGCGTTGGCGTCGACACCGCCGGTGAGCACCTTACCCGAGCTTGGAACGACGGTGTTGTAGGCGCGGCCCAGACGAGTGATCGAATCCAGGAGGATGACGACATCCTTTTTGTGCTCAACCAGGCGCTTGGCCTTTTCGATCACCATCTCGGCGACCTGGACGTGGCGGCTGGCGGGCTCATCGAAGGTCGAGCTGATGACCTCGCCATTGACCGAGCGCTGCATGTCGGTGACTTCTTCCGGCCGCTCGTCGATCAGCAGCACGATCAGGAAAACTTCCGGGTGGTTGTCGGTGATCGCCTTGGCGATGTTCTGCAACAGCACGGTCTTGCCCGTCCGCGGCGGCGCAACGATCAGTGCCCGCTGGCCCTTGCCCTGGGGAGCAACGATGTCGATCACCCGCGCCGACTTGTCCTTGATCGTCGGGTCGAGGCTGTCCAGCGTCAGTTTCGAATCCGGATAGAGCGGCGTCAGATTGTCGAAGTTGACGCGGTGGCGGACGGCTTCGGGATCGTCGAAATTGATCAGGGTGATGCGGGTCAGTGCGAAGTAACGCTCGCCGTCCTTGGGGCCGCGGATCTCGCCTTCGACGGTGTCGCCGGTCCTGAGGCCAAAGCGGCGGACGACCGACGGCGCGACATAGATGTCGTCGGGCCCGGCAAGGTAATTCGCTTCCGGCGAACGCAGGAAGCCGAAACCGTCGTTGAGCACCTCGATGGTGCCGTTGCCGATGATCTGTGCCCCGTCTTCCGCCTCGATCTTGAGGATCGAGAACATCAGGTCCTGCTTGCGCATCGTCGATGCGCCCTCGACACCGAGCTCTTCGGCCAGGCTGACCAGGTCGGCCGGCGATTTCTGTTTCAATTCTTTGAGATGCATTTGATGTGCTCTTCGGGTGGGTCGGCTTGATTAAGCGTCAGCGGCAGGACGCCGCTTGGGGGGAAGCTGAAACGGTGGAGAAATTAGGCCGTGCAGCCGCGCATGGCGGGGTTAGGCAGCCACCAGGGCCGAGTCAATCGCGGCTGGGGCTCAGAATGGACGGACGATGACCAGAACGACGATGATCGCCGCGGCAATACCCGGAATTTCGTTCATGATTCGCAGCGTTCGCTGGTCCACCGGTCGCTTGCCGTCCGCCAGTTTGCGGCCGTAGCTGCCGAGCCAGCCCTGGTAGCCGGTGAGACCGATGACCAGCGCCAGCTTGGCGTGGAACCACCCTTGCGCAAATGCGCCGACATGCAACGCCAGAGTCAATCCGAGCAGCCAGACAACGACCATCGCCGGGGTCAGGATGATCGAGCGCACCCGCCGTTCGCGCTCAATCCAGGCGCGGTCCTCGGACGATCCGGCGCTGGTCTCATGGTGGTGAACATAATAGCGCGGCAGTATCAGCAACCCCGCGATCCAGTAGATGACGAAGGTGATGTGCCCGGCCAGCACCCACGGATAAGCGTAGCCGAGAAAACCGGTCAGCTCCGTCACTTTTGCCCTTTCACCAAGCCGACGAGCTGCTCGACATGCGCGATTGGCGTGTCCTGCAGGATGCCATGGCCAAGGTTGAAGATGTGCGGCCGCCCGGCGAAGGCGTCAAGGACCCGGCGAGTGGCGCTGAGCAGCGCTTCGCCGCCGGCGAGCAGGGCCAGCGGGTCGAGGTTGCCCTGCACCGGCAGACCTGGCGGAAGCTCCCGGTCCGCCCACGCCGGATCGACGGTTTCGTCGACACCGATGGCGGTTACTCCGGTTTCGCGGGCGTACGGGGCGAGCTTGCCGCCGGCTCCCTTGGGAAAGCCGATCACCGGGACGCCCGGATGTTCGTCCGCCAGGCGCGCAACCAGACGGGCCGTGGGAGCGATAACCCAGCGCTCGAATTCGCTCGGCGCCAGGCTTCCCGACCAGCTGTCGAACAATTGCACCACCTCTGCGCCGGCCTCGATCTGGCCGCTCAGATAGCCGAACGTCACTTGCTCGATGCGGTCGATGATTTCCGCGAAACGCTCAGGATCACCATAAGCGAGGCGGCGCGTCTCCGACTGCTCGCGGCTGCCCTGGCCGGCGACCATGTAGGTTGCGACCGTCCACGGGCTTCCGGAGAAGCCGATCAGGGTCGTGTGCGGGTCGAGCCGCGCCTTCACCTTGCGCACCGTCTCGTAGATCGGCTCCAGCCGGGTCAGGAACGGCGTCAAAGTGTCGAGTTCCGCCCGCATCAGCGGCGGAGTGAGCCGCGGCCCCTCGCCTTGAACGAACGAAAGGTTCTGCCCGATCGCGAACGGGACGATCAGGATGTCGGAGAACAGGATCGCGGCGTCGAAGTCGAAGCGCTCCAGCGGCTGCAGCGTGACGTCGGCGGCAGCATCGGAATCATAGACGAGCTCGAGGAAGCTGCCCTTGATTTGCCGAAGCTCCCGATACTCGGGCAAATAGCGCCCGGCCTGGCGCATCAGCCACATCGGCGGGGGAGTGCGGCTTTCGCCCCTCAACACCGCCAGCAACGGTTTGACCAGCGGGTCAGAAGCAGTGCTGGTCGGCGACACGGACACCCACTCTCCTTCCTTAAATTAGATTCTTATAGAAAGATTGATGGAGTCAGTTGGTCGCTGGATAGCGGGACTTAGGAGTGTGTCCCGCATTTGCCAACAGCCGGCCGACCATCGCTTTGCCCGAAGTCCGGCGAGTCGTTGGGTGTCTTTCCCGCAATTCACAGGCTGGGGATTGAACTTATCACCAGTGGATGGATCTTCGAATTGCGCCGCGGCTGGCGGGGACAAGCGGCGCGTTGAGACTACCCCCACCCCCGCGCTAGAAGCCTGAGCTGGCTTTTCCACAAGGTTGTTCAATGGCGCTCATCCTGGCCTCGGCAAGCGCGATCCGGCGGACGATGCTGGAGCACGCGGGCGTCGAATTCGCGGTCGTCCCGGCGACGGTGGACGAGGATTCCGAGAAGGCGCTGCATGATGATGTCGCGGCGCTCGCAACGGCGCTGGCGATCAAGAAGGCGCTCGGGGTGGACGCTCGCGACGACTGGGTAATCGGAAGCGATTCCGTTGCGAGCGTCGAGGGGCGCCGCTTCGACAAGCCCGCGAGCCGGCACGATGCCGCCGAGCACCTGCGATTCTTCTCCGGCAAGGTCCTCGATCTGACTAGCGCTGCCGCACTGGCAACAGGCGGGGCCGTCCACTGGAGCCATTGCGACACCGCCAGGCTCACGGTTAGGTCTTTGTCGGACGCCTTCATTGACAGCTACCTTGACGCCGAATGGCCGGCGGTCGGCTATTGCGCCGGTGCCTTCCGGCTCGAGGGCCGCGGAGTCCAGCTGTTCGAGCGCATCGAGGGGAGCTATTTCACGATCCTGGGCATGCCGTTGCTGCCGTTGCTCGGCGCGCTTCGGGAAAGGCGATTGATCGCAACATGATTACGATCGCACTCACCGGCTCGATCGGGATGGGCAAGTCGACGGTTGCCCAGATGTTCGGATGCGCCGGGATCCCGGTATTCGACGCCGATGCGACAGTGCGCAAACTGCAGGGGCCGGGCGGCGCCCTGGTCGAGCGGATCGAGGGGAGGTTTCCCGGCACTACCCGCGACGGAGCGGTCGACCGCGACCTGCTGGCCGAGCGAGTCTTGGCGCGACCGGAGGAACTCGCCGCCCTGGAAGCGATCGTCCATCCCGCCGTTCACCATGAGCGCACCCGGTTCATCGTTGCCAACGGCGACGCCCCGGCGCTGGTGTTCGATATTCCCTTGCTGTTCGAAACCGGCGGCGAGGAGGCGTTCGACAAAGTCATCGTCGTTTCCGCGCCGGCTGAGGTGCAGCGGCAGCGCGTGCTCGCCCGGCCGGGAATGACCGCCGAAAAGTTCGAAGCGATCCTCGCTCGCCAGGTGCCGGACGAGGAGAAACGGGCGCGAGCCGATTTCGTCATCGACACCAGCGGCGACCTATCCACAGCCGAAGCTCAGGTTGAGCGCATTCTCGCTTGCCTGGGACTCGGCCGGGAGCGATAAAAAGCGCATGCGGGAAATCGTCTTCGACACCGAAACCACCGGCCTCAATCCCGGCGGCGGCGACCGCATCGTCGAGATCTGCTGCATCGAAATCGTCAACCGGGTCGAAACCGGCCGCCACTTCCACGCTTATTTCAATCCCGAGCGACCGATGCCGTTCGGAGCCGAAGCGGTGCACGGCCTCAGTGACACCTTCTTGTCGGACAAGCCGTGCTTTGCCGAGCTCGTCGAGGACTTGCTCAGGTTCATCGAGGACGCGCCGCTGATCGCGCATAACGCGAGCTTCGATTTCAGCTTCCTCAATTACGAACTGTCGCTGTGCGGGCGGCCGATGATCTGCACCAGCCGGATGCGCGACACGCTGGCGATGGCGCGCACCCGGCACCCCGGCGCCAAGCACAGCCTCGACGCCCTGTGCATGCGCTTCGGAGTCGACCGAAGTCACCGCATCAAGCACGGCGCACTGCTCGACGCGCAGCTGCTTGCCCAGGTCTATGTCGAGCTCACCGGCGGGCGGCAGATCGGGCTCGGCCTTGTCGCCGAGACCGACGATGCCGATATCGCTCCAGCGACGGGCGCGGTGACCATACGCGAACCGCGTCCGCCGCGCCCGCATCGTGCGGCGATTGAGGAACTGGAGCGGCACCGGGCGTTTATCGCCAAGCTCGCCAACCCGCTCTGGGCACGGTTCGTCGGAGCGAGTTGACGCAAGCTCCGGCGCGGTCCTAAGCGCCGCGGACTCGTTTGGAGAGGAGCTCATCAGTGGACGTTCGTGTCGCCGACCATCAGGTCGAAACTGAAGTGTCGCTGAAAGAGCATGCGATCGGCCGGATCGAAGAAATCACCGAAAAACATTATTCGCGATCTGTTGGCGCCAACGTCACCTTCGGGCGCGGTCCGCAGAACGACTTCACCTGCGACATCATCGCGCCCGTCGCCAACGGCGTCGTCCTCAAGGCCGCGCATCGCGCCCCAACCGCGCAGATCGCGTTCGAAGGCGCCGCGGACAAGATCGAAAAGCAGCTCCGCCGCTACACCAAGCGCTTGAAGGAGCATCAGCCCGGTAACGGCAGCACTTCTGCAGCGGCCGCCAATGCCGGCTATACGGTTTTCGCCGCTGCGCCGGAGGAAGCCGAGGCGCCGCCCAGCCCGACCATCGTCGCCGAGACGAGGACCGACATCCCGGATGCCAATGTTGCCGACGCGGTGATGTTGATGGACCTTCGCAACACCACCGCTTTGCTGTTCCGCAATTCCAACACGCGCGAGTTCAACATGGTGTACCGGCGCGACGACGGGAACATCGGCTGGGTCGAGCCGCAGGATAGCTGATCCCCCAATTCTCCAAAGCCTGTACGAGTGTTCAGGGTGCGGACCAGTAGAGCGTATCCCAAAATGCAGCTGACCGAATTCCTCGATTTCGACGCGATCAAGCCGGCGCTGTCGGCGGGAAGCAAGCGGTCGTTGTTGCAGCAGCTGGCGAACCTTGCCGGCCAGCGCCTGCAGCTGGATTCGGCGCCGATCCTCGAGAGCCTGAGCGAACGCGAGAAGCTTGGCTCGACCGGCTTTGGCCAGGGCGTTGCGATCCCGCATGCCAAGGTGGTCGGGCTGGCCCGGATCTACTGTCTGTTCGCCCGGCTTGCGGAGCCGATCCGCTACAACGCGATCGATGGCGGTCCCGTCGACCTTGTCTTCCTGCTGCTATCGCCGCCCGACGCCGGCGCCGACCATTTGAAGGCGCTTGCCGCAGTCAGTCGAGTGGTGCGCCCGGGGCCGACGCTCGAACAGATGCGCGGTGCGCGCACTCGCGACGCGCTGGCCGCGGTACTGATGGGAGCCGATGAGCGCGACGCTGCCTGAGCGCCGACGCTAGCGGGATGCACCAACGCCTCCCGGCATCGCTGGAAGCGACCGCGATCATGCGCCGGGTGCAGTCGGACGGCGGCTTTGCGACTCTCCTCAAGAAGGGCGATGCCGACCGCGGCGCGCTGTTGCTCGTCATTCGCAGCCGCGATCGGCATATGGCCTGCCTGGAGCGGGTCCTGTCCCTGGACGGCAACTATCAGTGGCGGTCGGCCGGACCGGTCGATTCGGTGGCCGATCGGGAATTGGGGGAATTTCTGGAAAAGCGAACCCGATTCGACGACGATCTTTGGATAATTGAACTGGACGTCGCGCAGCCGGAACGATTCATCGCTGAAACGACCTCGGTGGGTTGACCCCGCTGGATGGGCCCTGAAGACAGGCGGCGAAGCAAGAGCGGGGGGTGCTCCAAAGCCGGAAATAACCGGCGGGATCACCACGCAAGACGGGGAACGACCTAGGGGCCAGGCGGGGACGTAGCCGCATGTAGCAGGCCGCCCTGATGGGCGATTCACCGCAGTAAAAACGGACAAGATATTGGTTTCGCTTCGTTCGGCGCTGCTAATCGCCGCTGCAATGAGTGCAAGCTCGGTTGCGCTGGCCCAGGTTGGCCCGACTGTCGAGCCGCTGATTCCGGCCGATTCTCCGATGATCGCTTCGATCGTCGTTCCTCAACCAATTTCGCCGACGATAGAGCCAATTGCGACGCCGGATGAGACTCCCGCGAGCGACCCGGCTCTTGTCGAGGAGGCGGAAACGCCCAAAGCGCCGGCCGCGGTGCTTAACCGCAACGCAGACCTAGTCTCGCTGGTGGCGGAACTTCGCGGCGCCGAAACTGGAAGCCGCGAGCTCGAATGCCTGGCTGCGGGTATCTATTTCGAATCCAAGAGCGAGCCTTTGACCGGGCAGCTGGCGGTCGGTCAGGTGATCGCCAACCGCGCCAGCAGCGGCCGCTTCGCCAAGACCTATTGCGGCGTGCTGTTTCAGCGCGGCCAATTCTCCTTCGTCCGCGGCGGGCGCTGGCCGGCGGTCGCGAAAGGCAGGCGGCAGTGGCAGAATGCCGTCGCCGTTGCCAAGATCGTCGACCGGGGCCTGAAGGACTCGTCGGTCGGCAAGGCGCTGTTCTTCCACGCCAAGCGGGTCAACCCGCGCTGGCGGCTGCGCCGCGTCGCTTCGGTCGGCAACCACATCTTCTATCGCTAGCGGCAAGCAGACCGCTTCCGCGCGGTCTCCTTTCGTTCTACCACTGCGCAGTGAATATCGCGCTTGATTCGCCCTGCTTTGCCGATGCCCCGCCGATCGCCGCCGAGGTCGCTCGCGGCGTCACCCGGCTGTTTTGCCGGCAGGACCTGTTCTCCATCTGTGAAGTCCCGCTGGCCAACGGCCGCCGCGCCGACATGATGGCGATCGACTCCAAGGGCGGCCTGACCATCGTCGAGATCAAGGTCGCCAGGGCCGACCTCGTCGGCGACTGCAAGTGGACCGACTATCTGGCTTATTGCGACCGCTTCTACTGGGCGGTCCCGCCATCGCTTGCGGGACTCTGCGTAAGCGAACGCTTCCTGCCCAGCGAGGCGGGCCTGATTGTCGCCGACCGCTACGACGCGGCGTTGATTCGTGAAGCGGCGCTGCGGCCGCTGCCGCCGGCCCGCCGCAAGGCGGAGCTGTTGAGCTTCGCCCGCCGGGCCGCGCGCCGCCTGTCGCAGCAGATCGACCCGACGCTTGGTGAAGCCTTCTAGTTCAGCTTGAAGTCGTCGAGCTTGTCCGACGCCGGCTTCGACGGCGCTCCCGGAACCCGCTTGCCCGCCTCGATCGCCGCAAGCAGCTGGGGGAAGCGAGTCTCGCGCTTGGCATAGTCGCGGGCCGAAAAACCCGCCGCCGAATCGGTCCGGTCGGGGTTGGCGCCGGCCGCCAGCAGCAGCTCGACGAGCCGCACGTTCCGCTCCTGGACGGCAGCGATAAGCGCGGTCTCGCCCATCTTGTTGGCACCGTCGACCTTGGCGCCGGCGCCGAGCAGCCAGTGCGCGGCGTCATTGAAACCGACGCGGGCAGCGACGATCAGCGGAGTGTCGCCATTGCGCGCGGCAAGGTTGGGGTCGGCACCGGCCTGGATCAGGTGCCCGGACCAGGCAGGGTCGCGGCCCTTGAGTGCAACCAGCAGCGCAGTGTCGCCGCGACTGTCGGCCGAGTCGATGATGATCGCCTTGCTCTGAAGCAACGCCAGTGCGCCTGCATTGTCGCCCTCGCGGACCAAAGTGACGAATTTCTCGCCATCGGAGGCCAGCTGGGCAGGCGCCGCGGTAGCCATCGTCCCGGCCACGATGCCGACCATCAGGTGTGTCAGCCAACTCATCCAAAAATCCCTCGCAGCTTGATTGCCGTGAGATAGCAGAGCATTGCTGCCCTTGTCATGAACGACGTCAAAGCCTTTTGGGAGAAGCCACTGCGCGAGCTCGACCGCGGCGAGTGGGAAGCGCTTTGCGACAGCTGCGGCCGCTGCTGCCTGCACAAGCTGGAGGATGAGGAAACCGGCGAGCTGTTCCCGACGAACGTCGCCTGCAAGCTGCTGGACCGCCGCAGCGGCGGCTGCACCGATTATTCCAACCGCCGCAAAGTCGTCGCCGATTGCGTCGTTCTCGATCGCAAGAAAGTGGGCGGCCTCGACTGGTTGCCCGACACCTGCGCGTACCGCCTTCGCGAGGCGGGCGAGCCGCTTCCGGACTGGCATTATCTGATTTCGGGTAGCCGCGAGACGGTTCACGAAGCGAAGCAATCGACCCGCGGCTGGACGGTCAGCGAGACCGATGCCGGCGAGCTTGAATATCATATGGTCGACCGTGCGCTCTAGCCGGCTGGAGTATCACCCCGACCTACCCGTTCCAGTGCTGTTGTGCCCGATCCGGACCGCCCGCCGGATGCGCCTTCGATTCGACGAGAAGCGGCAGCTGCTCAAGCTGACCCACCCCCGCGGCCTGTCGCGCAAGGCCGCTCTGGGCTGGGCGGCGAGCCAGCGCGACTGGGTCGGAGCGCAAATCGGCCGAGTGCCGCCGGCCGAGCCGTTCGTCCCGGGCGCTGTGATCCCGATCAACGGCGAGGATGTGCGGCTGT
>JACCSV010000205.1 GCA_013812805.1 Sphingomonas sp.
CGATCGCGCAGTTCAAGCTGCGCGAAGGCATGCCGATCGGCTGCAAGGTCACCTTGCGCCGCGACCGCATGTACGAGTTTCTCGACCGGCTGGTGACCATCGCTCTGCCGCGGGTTCGCGACTTTCGGGGGCTCAACCCCAAGTCGTTCGACGGCCGCGGCAATTACGCGATGGGCCTCAAGGAGCAGATCGTGTTCCCGGAGATCAATTACGACCAGATCGACAAGGTCCGGGGCATGGACATCATTGTGACAACGACGGCCAAGACGGACGAAGAGGCGCGCGAGCTGCTGCGCCTGTTCAACTTCCCGTTCCCGGCTGAGGAAGCAGAAAAGCAAGCAGCTTAAACACTTTTCGTCATCCCCGCGAAGGCGGGGACCCAGACTAGGTTCCCGCTTTCGCGGGAATGACGAAGGAAAAGGAAAGAAGAACTTAAGTCATGGCGAAACTGAGTTCGATCAACAAGAACGAGCGTCGCAAGAAGCTCGTCCAGAAGTATGCGTCGAAATACGCGAAGCTTCGAGAAGTCGCGGACGACACGTCGCGGGACGATAACGAACGACTGATGGCGCGCCTGAAGATGGCGGAGCTGCCGCGCAACGCGAACCCGACCCGGGTTCGCAACCGCTGCGAGCTCACCGGGCGGTCGCGCGCTTATTATCGCAAGTTCCGCCTGTCGCGGATCATGCTTCGGGATTTGGCCAACAAAGGCCTGATCCCGGGCGTCACCAAGTCGAGCTGGTAGGAGGATCAAAGCAAATGCCGATGACCGATCCTCTGGGTGACATGCTCACCCGCATCCGCAACGGACAGCAGGCGCGCAAGGATTCGATCCTGACTCCGGCCTCGAAGCTGCGTGCCCATGTCCTCGACGTGCTCCAGCGCGAAGGCTATATTCGCGGCTATTCGGAAGAAGTGCTCGCCGGCCAGAAGGGCCTTCGAATCGAGCTCAAATATTTCGAGGGCCAGCCCGCGATCCAGCATCTGGCGCGGGTGTCGAAGCCCGGCCGCCGGGTCTATTCCGGCTCGCGCGACCTGCCGCACATCCGCAACGGCCTGGGCACGATCATCGTCTCGACCCCGCGCGGCGTGCTGTCGGACGCCGAAGCGCGCGAGCAGAACGTCGGCGGCGAAGTGCTGGCGGAGGTATTCTAGAATGTCCCGTATCGGAAAACGCGCCGTGCCGCTGCCGCAAGGCGTGACTGCAACCACCGAGGGCCAGGTCCTCACCGTCAAGGGGCCGAAGGGTCAGCTTGCGCTGCAGATGCGCGACGAGATCGCCTACGAGATCGGCGACGACGGCATCCTGGTGAAGCCGGCCAACGACACCAAGCAGGCGCGCGCCTTCTGGGGCATGCAGCGGACCCTGGTCGACAATCTCGTCACCGGCGTCACGGACGGCTTCACCAAGGTGCTCGAGATTACCGGCGTCGGCTATCGCGCCGCGGCGCAAGGCCGCAACCTGCGCCTGCAGCTTGGCTACAGCCACGACGTGAACTTCCCGATTCCCGAAGGCGTCGACGTCAAGACGCCGGACCCGAACACGGTCGAGATCAGCGGCATCGACAAGCAGAAGGTCGGCCAGGTCGCGGCCGAAATCCGCCGCTGGCGCAAGCCCGAGCCGTACAAGGGCAAGGGCATCAAGTACCGCGGCGAATATATCTTCCGCAAAGAAGGCAAGAAGAAATAGCCATGGCGAGATTGTCCCTTTTCGACCGCCGCCGCCGTCGCGTGCGCACTGCGCTTCGCGGCCGGGCGTCCGGCAAGCCGCGCCTGTCGGTGCATCGTTCCGGCCGGCATATCTACGCGCAGGTGATCGACGATGCGGCCGGCACCACGGTTGCTTCCGCCTCGACGCTCGACAAGGAGCTCAAGGGCAAGACCGCGGCGACGCGCGAAGGCGCGGCCGAAGTCGGCAAGATCCTCGCCGAGCGCGCCAAGCAGGCGGGCATTTCGAAGGTCGTGTTCGATCGCGGCGGCTTCCTCTTCCATGGCCGCGTCAAGGCGCTTGCCGATGCCGCCCGCGAAGGCGGATTGGAGTTTTAAATGGCTGACGAGAACGAAACCCCACAGGTCGCTGACGAGGGCGCCGCGCAGGCACAGGTCGAAATTCCCGCGAAAGAGGGCACGCCGACCCTCCCGCAGGCTGATGCGCCGGTGCAAGCGGAGGCTCCTGCCGAAGATCCAGCAGCAGCAGCAGCTGCTGCTCCTCCTCCCGCAGACAGTGCTGAAGCTCCTGCGGCGCCTGCCGAGGCTACTCCCGACCAGCCGCAGAGCCGCGGCCCGCGCGGCGGCCGTGGTGGCCGCGGCGGTGGCGGTGGCCGTGACAATCGTGGCGGCCGTGGCGGCCGCCGGGACGACCGTCGCGGAGGCCGCGGTGGCGATGACGGCGGCGAGGAGCTAATCGAGAAGCTCGTCCACATCAACCGCGTTTCCAAAACCGTGAAGGGCGGCAAGCGCTTCGGCTTTGCAGCCTTGGTCGTGGTTGGCGACGGCAAGGGTCGCGCCGGCTTCGGCCACGGCAAGGCCCGCGAAGTGCCCGAAGCGATCAGCAAGGCGACGGCTGCGGCGAAGAAGGCGATGATCCGTGTTCCGCTGCGCGACGGCCGCACGCTGCACCACGACGGGCTGGGCCATTTCGGTGCCGGCCGGGTCACGGTACGCACGGCGCCTGCCGGGACCGGGATCATCGCCGGCGGCCCGATGCGCGCGATCTTCGAAAGCCTCGGCGTTGCCGACGTCGTCACCAAGTCGGTGGGCACGTCCAACCCGTACAACATGATTCGCGCGACCTTCGAAGCGTTGAAGGAGCAGACCAGCCCGCGCTCGGTTGCGCAGCGGCGCGGCAAGAAGGTCGCCGACCTGCTCGGCCGCGGTGGTGCCAGCACTGCCGAAGCCGAGGCCCAGGCCGAAGCGATCACGGAGTAATTCGACATGGCCAAGATCAGGATCACTCAGACGGGATCGCCGATCCGCCGCGACAAGACGCAGCGGGCGACCCTGGTCGGGCTCGGGCTCAACAAGATGCGCCGGACGGTCGAGGTCGAAGGCACCCCTGAAGTGCTCGGCCAGGTCCGAAAGGTCCATCACTTGGTTAGCGTCGAGACCCTTTAAACCCGCGCCATTCCGGCGCTGCGCGACAGAAGCGAAAGCGAGTGCACGACATGAAACTGAACGAAATCAAGGACAATGCCGGCGCCCGCAAGAGCCGTACCCGCGTCGGACGCGGTATCGGTTCGGGCAAGGGCAAGACCGCTGGCCGCGGGCAGAAGGGCCAGAAGAGCCGCTCGGGCGTCTCCATCTTCGGCTTTGAAGGCGGGCAGATGCCACTCCACATGCGGCTGCCCAAACGCGGCTTCAACAACAAGTTCGCTCGCGATTATGCCGAGGTCAACCTGGGTGCGATCCAGAAGGTGATCGATGCCGGCAAGCTCGATCCCAAGGGCACGCTCGACCATGACGCGCTGAAGGCCGCCGGCCTTGCGCGCGGCGGCAAAGACGGCGTTCGGTTGCTCGGCAAGGGCGAACTCAAGGCCAAGCTCAGCCTCAAGGTTGCCGGCGCGTCGAAGGGCGCACTCGAGGCCGTCGAAAAGGCTGGCGGTTCGGTCGAAATCGTCGAGCGCAAGAATCCTGCGGAGCTCGCCGCTGCCAAGAAGGGCAAGGCTCGCGAGGGCCGGATTGCCGACAAGGCCGCAAAGGTCGCGGCCAGCGCCGAGACAAAGGCCTAACCCGTCGTCGCTCGCAATGGCGGCAAGGCGGCCTATATGAGCGGCAGCGAGTAGGGGATTACCAAACGAATGGCATCGTCAGCCGAGCAATTGGCCTCAAGCATCAGCCTTTCGAACTTCTCGAAAGCGACCGAACTCAAGAAGCGCCTATGGTTCACCCTCGGGGCGCTGGTGCTGTTCCGCTTCCTCTCCTACGTGCCGATCCCGGGCGTCGACCCGGCGGCGATGGCGGCGCTGTTTGAGACCCAGAGCGGCGGCGTCCTCGACCTGTTCAACACCTTTTCCGGCGGTGCTTTGGAGCGGATGAGCGTCATCGCGCTCGGCGTTATGCCGTATATCACCGCCTCGATCGTCGTGCAGCTCGGCGCCGCGATGTACGCGCCGTGGCAGCAGCTTCGTAAGGAAGGCGAAGTCGGCCGCAAGAAGCTCAACCAGTACACCCGCTACCTGACCGTCGTCCTGACGCTGGTCCAGGGGTACATGGTCGTTCGCGGGCTCGAGGCCCAGTCGGTCAACCAGGGCATTCGGGCCGTGGTCGAACCGGGGCTGGTGTTCGAGATCGCCGGCACGATCTCACTGGTCGGCGGCACCCTGTTCCTGATGTGGATCGGCGAACAGATCACCAGCCGCGGCATCGGCAACGGCATTTCGCTGATCATCATGGCCGGGATCGTCGCCAACCTGCCGCAGGCGATCGCGCAGCTGTTCGAAGGCGGACGCACGGGGACGATGGATCCGCTGATCGTCGCCA
>JACCSV010000208.1 GCA_013812805.1 Sphingomonas sp.
CCCAACGGCAAGCCGCAAGCGATCAGCGAAGCCGAAGCCGCGCGAATCCTCTCCACCAAGGAAGAAATGGCCAGCGCCGCGCCCAAGGCGAAGATCCAGGTCGATTACGACATCGGGGATAGCGTCAAGGTGCTGGACGGGCCGTTCGCGAGCTTCAACGGGCTGGTCGAGGAGTTGGATTTCGATCGCAGCCGGGTGAAAGTGTCCGTGAGCATCTTTGGGCGCGCTACTCCGGTTGAGTTGGAGTTCGAGCAAGTCGAGCGGGTCAAGTAGCCTCGCGCGCTATCCGCCCCTCTGTCACCCCGGACTTGATCCGGGGTCCAGCTCCAAAGGGCCGCTTCGGCGGCCCCTTCTTTTGCCTGCTCAGGCGAGAGCGCCGGCGGCGCCACGCTCAGCATATTGAGCTTCTGGACGCGTCCCGGCGTCAGAACGCAAATGAGACAGCCTCACCTCGCCACTCAGGAGCGCGCGATGACTTCGGCGCTTGGATAATCGTTTTTTATCTCGCGATAAAGAATGATGCGTCCGGCCAATCGAGTGCCTTGCCACCCAGCGGGAAGTGCCGCGCAAACAGCTTCGATTACGCTCCGGGCGGTTGTCGGCTGAGTCAATCTTTTGACCAGCGCTGCCTGAAGATGAGCCCTCGCCTCTAGGGTCCTCTGGTGGCGAACCCTATAGGGTACGCTCGCATTTAGTACCGTCAGAACATGGAGCGCCGAAGCCTCGCTGCCCCAGTCGACCAGGATCTCGCCATCGATGTTGATTGGGAACACGCCATCGAAGCCATCCGCCCTCACGGCCGTTGTGTCGCGCTCCCGCCCAGGATCATTATTTCCAAAGCCAGAGCCATTCCACGTCGGAGGCTGCTGCGAAGTACGATAATATGCGATCAAAGCAGTCTCGAGGTCCATGGCGCTAAAGACCAGCACCCGAACCGCTTTGAATGCTACCTCTGCAACATCAAGACTATGTCGGCTTTTGATCGTCCAGGCGTGTCGAGAGAGTCTGCGCCTGAGACCTGCATTGCCGTCAGTCTTGCCAACGTACACGAGCTTCCCGGCATGAAAGAGCTGATAAACTCCTGGGCATCGGGAATCGCAAGTGTGTGATCTGGCAAAAGTGAGGCAGATTCCATGCGTTCGAATTCGGCGATAATCTGCTGAAGAAGCGCCGTGGGAAGGTCAAACTCAAGGCTGCGAAAACCCTCGATTTCAGCATCTGTAATTACGTTGTCGCTCACGCGGCCCTTTGTAGGTGTTCCGCTACGTCCTTGGCAATCACTCGCGCCAATTCGACGGGGACCGCGTTACCAAGCTGGCGCATTGCCTCGGTCCACGAGCCGTGGAGCTCATATTCGTCGGGGAAGGTCTGCAGGCGAGCGCTTTCCCGCACCGTGAAGTAACGCACGGTACCATCTGGCCAGAGGAGCATGTTCTCTCCGCCTGGCACACCGTGGACGCCAGCCTTGAGAGTCTTCGCTGGCTCATCGAGCGGACTTCCTGTGTGCCCTGGGTATGCGCGTGCACCGGGTTGATACCGATGATTCAGAATCTTGCTCTCGAAAGGATGAGTTGGGTCAGGGAGGTCTCGAATAGCGTCTCGAACTGTCCGCCAGCGCTTAGTCACGGGCTGCTCCGCAAGGGCGCCGGCTCGGACTTCTGCACGAATATCCATCGTTCTTTCCGCGAACGGTACCCGATGCTCATTCCAATATTCTAACGTCCTGCATTGATCCCAAAGGAGCGCTGAGGAGGAATGCGTCTTCTCCGGGAAGCTCCACTTTAGCTCGAGGTCAGAGCGAAAGCCGACAAACACGACTCGCTCGCGCCGCTGCGGCACCCCGTAGTCGGCGGCGTTTAGGACCCGCCAAACGAGCCGATATTCGGGCTCGATTTCTTCCTTCGACATGTGATGTTGTTCGAGGCGCCCGAGGTGATCAATCCACCTTTCGTCTACGCGTGGCTCCATTCCAGGATGTTGCAGCTGAAGCTCGATGTAGGAGAAATATGTCCTAAACGAGGATCGCGTTAGGCCCTTAACGTTCTCGAAAATGAACGCGGCGGGCCGAATTTCTCGGACGACACGAACGGCCTCTGACCACATGTCTCGATCATCGGCGTGGGCGCGATGCTTCCCTCCGACGGAGAATGGCTGACACGGCGGTCCGCCGCTTACTAGCGCGACCTTGCCTTCTAGGTGCCTAAAGCTCTTTGGCCGTACGTCGCCGTGATGAGGCTTCGGCCAGTGCTTTACAGGGTTGACCCTTCGGCCGCGATTTTCATTGATGGTGTCGCAGCACCACTTGTCCCATTCAACTATCTCGACTGGTTTGAAACCCGCTTTGCTAATGCCCATGCCAAGTCCACCGGCGCCAGCAAATAGTTCGACCGCTTCCATCAGGAACCTCCTTCCCGCAGAAACGCGATCATTTTGTTCTGCAATTGTTCTCTATGCGCCAACTCGCATTCCCACACAATGAGGTACCGCCACCCTAATGCATCCAATTCGGACTGATGCCGCAGATCGCGCTCCCGGTTACCCTCCAATTTAGGCGCCCAGAAGTCTACTCGAGATTTTGGCATTCGAGCGAGCTTGCATCTCGGATCAGGGTGTCGATGCCAAAAGCATCCGTGGACAAACATCACTTTCCGCCGCGGTCGGAACACAAGGTCAGGTGAGCCAGGCAATCGACGGTCATGCAGCCGGTAACGAAATCCCATCTTATGCAGCAGTTTGCGTACAAGTATCTCTGGCTTAGTGTCGCGATTGCGCACCAATGCCATACGGACGCTCCGTTCAGTTATGCTCAAAGAATCGGCCATTGAATCAGCATAACGCAAGGCGAAACTGCGCATTGCATTATCCACAGCTAAGACGGGCTGCGCGCCGGAGGCAATGGCGAAACGCCCGGGCCACGGTTAGAATGTTGGCGGAGGATGCATGAAGAAGAGCGCTGCCGCCATCGATGATCGCCAGGGGGTGATCCCGATCGACCTGCCACCGGCCCCGCGCCTGTCGAGCGACGAGAAAGCTCGCGATGAGCTTCTCGGGATGGTCGAGACACTCGCTGCCGCCAAGCGTCATCCATGGAGCGCGCGCCTGCTTGGCTGGCAGGTGCGCCGGTTTGACGCTCTCAAGCTGCTACTGACACCGATCGACGCAGCTGCTGCAACCTCTCGGTTTCAAGCCGAACTGGAACGTCTCGGCCCCCCTGAAGAATAGATTTCCCTGTCCTACAGCCCCAATGCTGTGAGACACTCCCTGAGTGCGCCGGACCTACTCCTTCGTATCCAACTCACCTGCCCCGCCAGTTCCGCCGTCACTCGCGAAAAAGCTGCACGACCGAGTGACTTTAGTGAACTTAAGCGGGTTCACAGAGGGAGCGCCATCCGCTATGGGCGGCCGCTTCCGGTACAAACTGGAGCATTTGCGGGAGCTTTGGAGCGATTCCAGGGCGCTTGGACCGCTAAACTTGCGAACGCCTGCCGAGATGTTTCGAAGGCAGGCCAACAAAAGAGTGAGTAGACATGGCCAAGAAAATTACCGGCTACATCAAGCTGCAGGTGCCGGCCGGCACCGCCAATCCGTCGCCGCCGATCGGCCCAGCCCTGGGCCAGCGCGGCGTCAACATCATGGAATTCTGCAAGGCGTTCAACGCCTCGACGCAGGAGCTCGAGAAGGGCGCGCCGATCCCGACGGTGATCACCGTCTATGCCGACCGCTCCTTCTCCTTCGCCACCAAGACCCCGCCCGCCTCCTTCCTGCTGAAGAAAGCGGCGAAGCTGAAGTCGGGCTCGGCCGAGCCGGGCAAGGTTAGCGCCGGGACGATCAAGCGCTCGCAGCTGGCTCAGATCGCCGAGACCAAGATGAAGGACTTGAACGCCAACGACATCGACGCGGCGACCAAGATCATCGAAGGCTCCGCCCGCGCGATGGGCCTCCAAGTGGTGGAGGGCTAAGGACATGGCAAAGCAGACCAAGAAGCAGAAAAGCCAGGCCGACAGCATCGATCGCAACCGTTTCTACGGCGTCGATGAGGCGATCGGGATCGTCAAGGCCAACGCCACCGCCAAGTTCGACGAGACCGTCGAGATCGCTCTCAACCTCGGCGTCGATCCGCGCCACGCCGACCAGATGGTCCGCGGCGTCGTCTCGCTGCCCAAGGGCACCGGCAAGGACGTCCGCGTCGCCGTCTTCGCCAAGGGCGACAAGGCCGACGAGGCGCGCGCCGCCGGGGCCGACATCGTCGGCGCCGAGGATCTGATGGAGGAAATCCAAAGCGGCAAGACCGACTTCGATCGGGTCATCGCCACCCCCGACATGATGGGCGTCGTCGGGCGGCTGGGCAAAGTGCTCGGCCCCAAGGGGCTGATGCCCAACCCCAAGCTCGGGACGGTCACGCCCAACGTCGGCGAGGCGGTCAAGGCGGCCAAGGGCGGCCAGGTCGAGTTCCGCACCGAAAAGGCGGGGATCATCCATGCCGGGATCGGCAAGGCGAGCTTCCCTCAAGCGGATTTGAAGGCCAATTTCGACGCCTTCGTCGACGCCATCGTCAAAGCCAAGCCGAGCGGCGCCAAGGGCAAGTTCGTCCAGAAGGTGGCGATCAGCTCGTCGATGGGCCGCGGGGTCAAGCTCGACCTCGAGGAAATCGCCGGGGCCTAAGCGCTCCAGCGCTCGATCAGCTCGGCGGCGCGCTCCGGACCGCCAACCGCGACGACGTCGTAGCGCTGGCCCTTGAGGTCCTTGTAGGTTTCGAAGAAGCGGTTGAGCTCGGTGGTGAACGTATCGCCGAGCTCTTCCAGTTTCGTAACCTCGGCAAAAGCGCGGCTGTCGGTGAGGCGGGCGACCAGGCGGTCGTTGCGCTCGCTCTTGCCCTCGCCCTGCTCGACCTCGATCGCGCCGAGCAGCCGCACGGTGACCAGGCTGCCGACCGCGAGCTCGGCTTCGCTCAGCACCATCAGGTCGAGCGGGTCGCCGTCGCCGCTGCAGGTGGCGGGCACGAAGCCGAAGTCGAGCGGCATCGCCAGGCCGATCGGCAGCAGCTTGCTCGCCGCGAACAGCCCGCTGGCGCCGTCGAACGCATATTTGATTTTCGAGCCGGCCGGAGTCTCGACGATTGCGCGGCTAGTGAGCTGCTTGGCGTCGAGCTGGTTGGGAATATCCATCGGTGAGGGCATCGCACTGTCAATGCGCCGCGGCCCCGCCGGGTTGCCGGTTCAGTCGGCCTTTTTCTTCTTTTTCTTGGCCGGTTTCGCCGGCGCCTTGGGCGACTTGCCGGTCTTCTTCGCCTTGGTTGCCGCTCCCTCGCCG
>JACCSV010000283.1 GCA_013812805.1 Sphingomonas sp.
GCCACCCATACTGCCGACCTTTTTCAGCTGTTTGCGCAGGCTCTTCATTTCCTCTTCCATGCCGCGCTTTTCCACCAGTTGATCAAGGATCAGTTTGAGGCGCGGCGGCTCCACCGGTTTTGTCAGATAATTTTCGGCGCCCATGTGAATTGCCCGAACCGCATCTTCGATACTGCCGTGGCCCGTCAGGATAACCACAGGTATATGCGAGTGATCTTCCTTCACTTTCTTCATGAGGTCAATGCCAGAGCCGTCAGGCAGAAATACATCCGTCAGCATAATATCAGGGGGATCATCAGTCAAAATTTGCATAGCCTCGCCGACGGTCTCTGCCAGCAAAGGCTGATGGTTCCAGGTTTTTATAATTTCTCCCAGAGCCATTCTCAAACTTGATTCATCATCCACTACTAAAACTTTGGCCATTCCCGACATGTCCCCCACTGATTTATTACAAGCATGTGTCGACTGATCTGGCAAAAACCAGGGTTCAAACAACCGCCTCCGCAAAAGCGGTGCTCTGAGGCTGTAATTGTTACAACGCATTTTGAAAAGTCTGCAAAAAAGGAAAATTTTAGATGTTAAGTATTGCGCTTTCCATACAATATGTAGCTAAACAGATCCGTTTGTTGGAATCGCCAGCCCAGGCACTCCAGATTTTGGATCTCTCCAGGTATCGTTATAAAGCCTAAAGTTGCTACTGCATTTGTCTGAACGTTGAAAATTAAAATCCCCCTGAATTTGACTGTACAGGAAATGTTTATGTGAAACGATCTGAGTTCGTTGCGAAAGCAACGGAAAACGCGGAGGGGTGGCCGAGCGGCTGAAGGCACCGGTTTGCTAAACCGTCATACGAGGTAAACTTGTATCGGGGGTTCGAATCCCCCCCTCTCCGCCAGTTTTCCCACGCCCTTATATATCAAGGGGTGGGAGGCTTCTGAAGAGTTTGCTCCAGAAATGGTTTTCGGTCCGTGGCGCAACAGCCAGTTTTTTAAGCTCATAGCCTCATTGTCGGTGAGGTTGATTTGCACCATTTTCTTGGTTACGCCTTTGGCTACTAGTGTGGTGTCTCATAAATTCGTATAATATGTCATAAAACTTGCTGAGACCTATGTCATCTGAAATTGACGAGGTTTTTTCTATGGCTCGAATGGGACGACCAAAAGCCGAGTTGGTGTTAACGTCGGAGGAACGCAAGACTTTGTCGGCGTTGGTTCGGCGCCGCAAGAGCGCGCAGGCAATTGCCTTGCGCGCTAATATTATCCTCAATTGCGCCAATTGCCCAAGCAATAAACAAATAGCTGAAAAGCTGGATGTAACGGCGCAGACGGTAGGCAAATGGCGTAGGCGATTTATAACGAAACGCCTTGACGGGCTGACGGACGAGCCTCGCCCGGGTGCTCCAAGAAAGGTAAGCGATGAAGCTGTCGAGCAGGCGATCGTCGCCACCTTGGAATCGATGCCCAAGGGTTGCACCCATTGGTCCACAAGGCTTCTGGCCGAGCGAACAGGACTTTCAAAATCGACGGTTCAGCGTATTTGGCGGGCCTTTGGCCTAAGGCCTCACCTGGTGGAAACATTCAAGCTCTCCACCGATCCTTTCTTTATTGAGAAGGTCCATGACGTTGTCGGTCTTTACATGGATCCTCCCGATCGTGCGCTGGTTTTGGCCGTGGATGAAAAAAGTCAATGTCAGGCTCTGGACCGCATGCAGCCGGTTTTGCCTTTGGCGCCGGGCATGGCCGAGCGACGTACGCACGATTATGTGCGGCACGGCACAACCAGCTTGTTTGCCGCTTTGGATATTAAGACAGGCAAGGTTATCGCCTCGTGCAAAAAACGCCACCGTCACCAGGAATTTCTCAGCTTTCTCAAGCAGGTTGAAAAACAGGTTCCAGAGAATCTCGAAGTGCATCTTGTGCTGGACAACTACGCCACTCACAAAACGCCCGCGATCAAACGCTGGCTGGAACGGCGTCCTCACTGGCATCTGCACTTCACGCCAACAGGAGCAAGTTGGCTCAATCAGGTGGAGCGCTTCTTTGGTTTAATTACCGAACGTTGCATCAGGCGTGGCACCTTCCAAAGCGTCCCTGAATTAGAGCGCGCGATTCGGACTTATATCGACGCGCACAACAAAACGGCAACACCGTTTAAATGGGTCACCGACGCGGAAACGATCCTGGGGAAGATCAAACGACTTTGTAATCGAATTTCTGGGACACCACACTAGTGTGAGTTCACATTAATTTGATTCCGTATGACTATGCTTAAGTAAACGGCTGGCTGGTTTTGTCCAGACAAAGGGCTTTGGTTTTTTATTATTAACCTGCAGAGAATCTATTAAAGCTGCTTTGAGGTCATTTAAGCTATGGAACACTCCGCGTTTTAGACGTTTTTTTGTCAGCCCGGAAAACCACGATTCCACCATGTTCAACCATGAGCCACCTGTGAGCGTGAAGTGAATATGGA
>JACCSV010000300.1 GCA_013812805.1 Sphingomonas sp.
GCAACCTCGCTCATCGGCCGCAGCAGCGGCAGCGCGCCAGTGCGCGACGTCACCGTCTCATAGGCGATGCAGGTCGCTCCCGACGCCATCAATCCCTCGGTCTGCGGCTTGTCGGCGGCAAGGTGGAGGTAGGTGAAGAGGATATGCTGCGGCTCCAGCAGCGCGATCTCCTGCGGCTGCGGCTCCTTGACCTTGACGATCATGTCGCTCGCCTGGAACACCTCCTCGGGCGTCGCGAGGATGGTCGCGCCGGCCTTGCCGAAGGCGGCGTCCGGGCAATCGATGCCGCTCCCGGCGCGAGTCTCGACGAACAGTTCGTGACCGGCGGCAACCAGCTCGGCGACCGAGGCGGGGGTCAAGCCGACGCGGAATTCGTTGTTCTTGATCTCTTTGGGGACGCCAATCCGCATTATTCGCTCGCTCCAGGGCTGTGACGGGGCGGCTATAAACACGGATTTAGCGCTTGTCGTCACAGTTTGCAGCGGCTCCTTGCGCCTGCTAATTGGCGCGCCTGCCGCGCTCGATCCCGCGCGGCAGCGGCCAATTACACGAGCGGTCCAGGCACAACACTGACATGAGCAACACCGGCACGGGTGACGCCGAAGAGGCGCTGACCAGCGACGCGCACGTGGATCATGCCCATCCGCACGGCGGGCCGCTGTACAGGATGGCGATCGGGGCGATCGGAATTGTCTACGGCGATATCGGCACCAGCCCGATCTACGCGTTCCGCGAGACTTTCGCGGGCCACCACCCGCTTTCCCCGGATCAGCTGCACGTCTACGGCGTCCTCAGCCTGATTTTCTGGTCGATGATGATCATCGTCACGTTGAAATATGTCACCATCATCATGCGCGCCGACAACAAGGGGGAGGGCGGCAGCCTCGCTTTGCTGGCGCTGATCAATCGCACCACCAGCGACAAAAGGCGATGGACCAGCGGGATCGTGCTGCTGGGCGTGTTCGCGACGGCGCTGTTTTACGGGGACGCCATGATCACCCCGGCGATTTCCGTGCTCTCGGCGGTCGAGGGCCTGACCACGGTCCGGCCCAGCTTCGAGCCGTTCGTCATCCCGCTCGCGATCGCCATCCTGGTGGGCGTGTTCGCGATCCAGGCGCGGGGCACGGCCAAGGTCGGGTTGCTGTTCGGGCCGGTGATGCTGGTCTATTTCATTACCTTGGCGGTGCTGGGGATCGTCCACCTCGTCGACCAGCCGTCGGTGATTTTAGCGACAATCAATCCGCTCAACGCCGTCAATTTCTACGTTCAGGAGCCGGTTCGCGCCTTCATTGCCATGGGCTCGGTGGTGCTGGCGGTGACCGGCGCCGAGGCGCTCTATTCGGACATGGGGCACTTCGGGCGTAATCCGATCCGGGTGTCCTGGATCTATTTCGTGATGCCGGCGCTACTGCTCAACTACATGGGGCAGGCGGCAATGCTGCTTGGGCAAAGCCCGGCGGAGGCGGTAGAGACGGTCAAGAACCCGTTTTTCTACCTTGCTCCAGAGATGCTCCGGTTGCCGCTGGTGCTGCTTGCAACGGCGGCCACGATCATCGCCAGCCAGGCGGTGATCTCGGGCGCCTTTTCGGTCACTCAGCAGGCGATCCAGCTCGGCTTCGTGCCGCGTCTTAGGATCACCCACACCAGCGAGCGGGCTGCGGGGCAGATCTACATCCCGGTCGTCAACTGGGCGCTGCTGGTGATGGTCATCGCCCTTGTCCTGACCTTCCGCAGCTCGTCCAACCTTGCCGCCGCCTATGGCATCGCGGTGACGGGTGCGATGCTGATCGATGCGGTGCTGATCAGTGTCGTGCTGCTCTACATGTGGAAGTGGAACCGCTTCCTGGTGTTCGGGCTGCTGTTCCTGTTCTTTAGCGTTGACCTGCTATATTTCACGGCCAACCTACTGAAAGTCCCGGACGGCGGCTGGTTCCCGCTCGTCGTTGGTGCGGTGGCGTTTACCTTGCTCACCACCTGGGCGAAAGGGCGCCAGCTGATGATCGCCCGGATGAACGAAGCGAGCCTGCCGATGGAGATTTTCATCAAGTCGGCGGTACCGAGCGCGGCGCGGGTGCCAGGCACGGCGGTGTTCATGACCAGCTCGGCAAACGGGGTGCCGCATGCTCTGCTGCATAATCTGAAGCACAACAAGGTGCTCCACGAGCGCGTATTCCTGGTCACCGTGCGGATCGAGGACGTGCCGTACATCGCCGTGGACCAGCGCGAGACGATGCAGGACTACGGCTCCGGCTTCTATCGCATCGTCCTTCGCTACGGCTTCATGGAGGAGATCGACGTTCCTGCCGCTTTGGCTCAGGTCGAGGGCTGCGGGCCGGTGTGCAAGTCGATGGACACCAGCTTCTTCCTCGCGCGCCAGACCCTGTTGGCAGCCTCGCGGCCGGGCATGGCACTGTGGCGCGAAAGGCTGTTCGCCTGGATGCTTCGCAATGCGGAAGGGGCGATGGAGTTCTTCAAGCTGCCGACCAACCGGGTCGTCGAATTAGGCAGCCAGGTCGAGATTTGAACTAGCGGGCCGGCTCGCTGGTTGCGCGGCAATGGATCAGACAATCTCCTGGATCGCGACCGCCGCGACCATCGTCGCCGCCTCGATCACCGCCTCCAACCTCGGGTCGAGGATCACCGGCTACGGTTTCATCGTCTTCACCTTCGGCTCGATCGCCTGGCTCGCCTTCGGCTTGCTGAGCGGGCAGCCGGCGCTGGTGTGGACCAATGCCGTCCTGACGTTCCTCAACCTGTTCGGAATCTGGCGGTGGCTGGGCCGGCAGACCCGGATCGAAGAAGGCGGCGAGGCGGGCGCCAGGGACAGCCGCGACGCGCAGGGGGAGAATCTGTTCGCGCTGTCGCTGCTGACCAAGGCGCCGATCCAGGCCACGGACGGCCGCGACCTTGGCCGCTCGGTCGACGCGATGGCGGGCTGTTCAAGCGGCAAGCTCCAATATCTCGTGGTATCCGAAGGTGGCGTTGCCGGGGTGGGCGAGACTTTGCGGCGGCTGCCCTGGCATCATTGCCATATCGAAGACGACCGGGTCGTCGCCGCAGTGGATGCGGCTGGCTTTCGCAGCCTGGAACAGATCGAACCGGATCATTGGCCGGGCCGCTGATCGTCACCGCCGAGCTTGGCGCTTCCGACTTCGCCTGGCTCGATGGCCTTCGCCGCGAGCATTTTCCAGCCGAAAGGAATCGCGTTCCAGCGCACCTGACGCTCTTCCGGTCACTTCCGCCAGGCGCGGAGGCGGAAGTGCGGCGAGCACTGGCGCGAGCTTGCACGGAGGCCGCGCCGAAGGCGACGATTTCTGGGCTGATGGACCTGGGCAGCGGCGTCGCGGTGCGCGTGCGTTCGGATGACCTCGATTCCATCCGCGAGCAGCTGGTCGACCATTTCCATGGACTGTTGACGCCACAGGACAGCAGCGGCTGGATTCCCCACGTGACCGTCCAGAACAAGGTGGAGCGGGGGACGGCGCGCGAATTGCTGCGGAGGCTGGAACCACAGATCGAGCCGCGGCCGCTGGCAATCCGCGGCCTTTTGCTTTTTCGCTATGCCGACGGCTTATGGGACACGCTAGGCGGCTATCGCTTCCGCGGCACTTAGGCGAGGTCGCCGACCCCGTCACAGCTCAGCTCGAAAGCGGCCAGTCCGGCTTCCAGCACCGAGGCCAGCATCGGCATGTCGAGAAGCTCGTCGATTGTGCTCTCGCTGGCGCCCGCGGTCATGTCGGTCGCTTCCTGGAGCGCCTCATCCCAGTCGGTGGCGTCGTACGTTCCCTGGCCGACCCAGCAGAACGCCAGGACCTCGGCAAGCTGATCTTCTCCAAGGTCGTCGAGGGCAGCCCGAAGCTCTTCCTCAACGCTATCGTTGATCGTGTCATCGAGCACCGAGAGCGCGCCTCCGTCCTCATCGTCGACGTTCTCGGCGGCTTCGTCGCCGTTGAAGTCGGTCGGCGTCTGCGCCTCATATTCACGAGCTCGCAGGATGATCCGGCAAAGCGTCTCAAGCGGGGTCAGCGGGTCCATTCAGGGCGTCTCCGATACAGCCGCTCAACGACACCGGCCGGTCGCGGTTCCTCTTCGTTGACCGGCCCCTAAGCGCCACCTATATCGCCGCCCGCGCCATTTGCAGGCGCGGTCCCGCAATTGCCGCCGCGGCGCGGCAGTCCGGTTCGGGGCGGAGTAGCTCAGCTGGTTAGAGCAGCGGAATCATAATCCGCGTGTCGGGGGTTCAAGTCCCTCCTCCGCTACCACCCCGGCGTGCCCTCATGTAAC
>JACCSV010000326.1 GCA_013812805.1 Sphingomonas sp.
GGGATCCTCGCCTACGGCATCTCGCAAATTCTCAACGTCAGCATTTTCAGCTGGCTCAAGCGCGGCGGCGGACGATTGCTGTGGCTGCGCTCCGGGGTCGCAAGCGTGCTCAGCCAGATCGTCGACACCCTGATTTTCATCACGGTCGCTTTTTACGGCGTATTCCCGATCGCCGACCTGCTGCTCGGGCAGATGCTCGCCAAGGTCGTCCTGTCGGTGATCCTGGTCCCGCCTCTGGTCTATTTTTTCGTCGGCCTCGGGCGGCGGCTCGACCAACCGCGGGCAGTCGTCGTTTAGGGCTTGCCAGAAGCTACCCGTTTGCTGGTAAATTCAGGCCGAGTCGCGTGGGGGCGAACGTCCAGTCTGTGTTAATTCTGCAACGGCCGACGACAAGCCGGTGAAGCCCGGAAAAGCTGTCATCGCAGTGTCTTAAACCGGCTATAGCTGCTCCCACGAGTCTGAATTCGAGTCACTCGCTTTGGGGGTTTCAGTCCGTGAAAAAGTTTACTTTGCTGCGCTCTGCCGCTTATTTCGCCGTTCCGCTTGCCGCCGCGACCACCATTCCGATGGTTGCCGAGGCGCAGCAAATCACCTCCGAGATCAGAGGTCAGGTCACCAACGCGGCGGGAGCGCCCCTGACTAACGCGGTCGTCACCGTCACCGACACCCGCACCGGCGAAACCCGGGACCTAACCGCCAATCAGGACGGCCTGTTCGCGGCGCGCAACCTGACGACGGGCGGTCCCTACACGGTGTCCGCGACAGCCGCTGGGCATCAAGGTCAGAGCGTCCAGAACGTCATTACCTCGCTGCAAGGCGCCACCGAGCTCACCTTCGAACTGACGCCGGTTTCGGCCGAAGCGTCCGCCGGCACTATTGTCGTTACCGCACAGCGTGCCAACGTCCAGCTGCGTGCGATCGGCCCCGGCAGCGGCTTCGGCGCCGAGACCCTCGAAGCCCTTCCGAGCATCAGCCGCGACGTCCGTGACATCATCCGCATCGATCCGCGCGTCAGCCTCGACCGCGACAATGAGGTGGACCGTATTTCGTGCCTGGGCGGCAATGACCGGGCCAACACGTTCAGCGTCGACGGTATCGTTCAGGCAGATGTGTTCGGCCTCAACGGGACGCCCTTCGCTGCGCGTAACGCCCTGCCGCTTCCTTACGATGCGATCCGTGAAACATCTGTCGAGTTTGCACCATTCGACGTCGAATATTCCGATTTTACCGGCTGCGCGGTCAACGTCGTGACGAAGTCGGGTGAGAACAATTTTCACGCTACCGCTTTTTACACTTATCGCGACGAGAACCTGCGCGGGGACGAGCTCGACGACGAGGAATTCAAGCCCGCCCCGTTCAAGGAAAAGCGCTGGGGTGCGACGCTTGGCGGCCCAATATTCCGTGACCGTCTCTTCTTCTTTGGCGGCTATGAGGAAACCGACCTTGGCGACGCCAACGACACTGGCCCGGCTGGCTCCGACTTCCCCAACGAGGTCGACTTTGCCACCCAGGCCCAGTTCGACGAATTCTCCAGCATCCTGTCGAGTGTCTACGGACAGGAAACGGGCGGATTTCCGCGCTCGCTTCCCGAGTCCAGCAGGCGCTATTTCGGCCGCCTCGACTGGCACGTCACCGACGGTCACAGGCTCGAGGGCACCTATCAGCGCCTGAAGGAAAACAATGTCGAATCCGACTTTGGTCCGCAGTCGCTGACCGGGCTCAACAGCTTCGAGCAGGAAGGCACGATCTCCGACTATTACTCGGCACGCCTGTTTTCCGACTGGGCCGAAAATCTCTCCACCGAAATCCGTCTTTCCCGCGCCGACGTCGGCGACGTTCAAGGGCCCGTCGGCGGTGGTGAAGCTCAGTCCGACAGTCCGATCCCGCGTATCGTCGTCGGCGTCGAAGGGCCCAGCGACTCGGGTCTGCTGGCCTCCGGTCCGGGCATTTTCAGATCGTCGAACCAGCTGGACACCAGGGTCGATCAGGCAAAGTTCAAGCTGATCTACGATACTGGCGACCATGACCTGACGTTCGGCGCCGAGATCAACAAGTTGAAGGTCTTCAACCTGTTCGCGATCAACTCCACGGGCACCCTGTTCTTCCGCAACCTCGACGACCTGCGCAATGGCGTCCTCGCCGACGGCGACTTCTCCAGCCCGTTCGGCTCTGCGGAAGACCTTGCGGCCGGTGAGCTGGGTGGTGGCGTCATCTCCGCGACCCCGTCGGGCGACATCAACGATGCAGCTGCCGCATTCGGCCGCACGATCTACTCGCTCTACGCGCAGGACCAGTGGCGGGCGTCGGACAATCTCGACATCCTGGCGGGCCTTCGGGTCCAGTGGTTCAAGGGCGATGCGCCGCGCGCCAATCCGACCTTCCAGGACCGTTACGGCTTTTCCAACGCCAATTCTTTCAGCAAGCTCGACCCGATTTGGCTACCGCGTCTCGCAGCCACCTACAACATGAACAACGAAGGCTTTTTCCGCTCTACCCAGTTGCGGGCCGGAGTCGGCATATTCTCCGGTGGCGATCCGATCGTTTATTTTTCCAACGCCTTCTCGAACAACGGCTTCTCAACGGGGGAGGGCACGACCTTCTCGGATGCCTGCGACAATCTGCCGCGCAATGCCGACGGCCAAGTCATTGTCGTCCAGAACGGACAATTTACCGGCTTCCCGCAATGCGCGACCCAGGCTGGATCCGACCGCGCGGCGGCGGGACTGGCCGACACTCAGTCGACCGATCCCAACTTCGAGGTGCCGACGGTCACCCGCGTCAATCTTGGAATCTCGACCCAGTTCGGAAACGGCAGCGGAGGCTTTTTCGACAATTGGCGGTTGAATGCGGACTATATCTACAGCCGCTTCCACAATCCCATCAACTTCGTCGATCTTGCCCAGGCGATCAATCCGGCACTGGGCCTCGACGGCTTCACCGTTGACGGCCGTCCGATCTATCGCGCGATCGATCCGACCCGGGCCGGCTGCGAAGCGGAGCTGCAGGGCACTGGCGGCACTCCGCCAACTTATACCAATGTCTCGCCTGCATGTTTCGGCACCTTCCGCGACGATGAGATTCAGCTGACCAACGGGCCTTCCTACGATAGCCACGTCGCCTCACTGATCTTGTCGAAGCGTTTCCCCGGCTTCACGTCGGGCGGCAACGTCCGGGCCAACCTCGGCTACGCTTACACCAACGCCAAGAACAACCGGTACAACAACAGCTCAACCGCAACGTCGAGCTATGACAACGTCTCCGCTTTCGACCGGCAGGACCCCGAAATCGCGACCTCGGAATATGAGGTGCGGCATAATATCAGTCTTGCTCTGAATTTCCGCGAGCAATTCTTCACCGACTACTCCACCTCGTTCGGCTTCGTGTTCATCCGCCGGTCGGGCAGGCCTTACAGCCTGACCTTCGCCAACGGCGGCGTGTTCAACGACAGCGCATCGGGTAGCGGCAACGCATTGCTCTACATCCCGAGCGGCCTCAACGATCCTAACGTTTCCCCGAGTTCGGATCCGGCGGCGATTGCAGCGCTGGTTGCCTATGCCGACGATCTGGGCTGCGCTCGCAGGGCGAAGGGCCGCTCGATCAAGCGCAATACCTGCCGGAACCAGTCGTTCAACGATCTCGACCTGCGGTTCAGCCAGGAACTGCCAGGACCGGGTCGCTTGACCGGTTTCGTCAAGGATCGCTTCGAGCTGTTCGCTGATTTCGATAACTTCTTGAACATCATCAACTCCAGCTGGAACATATCGCGTAGCCGCGGAATCAATGACTCGCTCGTCGACGGCGGCGTCGACAGCCAGGGCCGCTACATCATCAAGGAGTTCGATCCCGACGACCAGGAGTTCATCAGCACCTCGTCTTCAGTCTGGCGTATCCAGGTCGGCGTTCGGTACGAATTCTGATCTACCCGGGCCGCGGCCCTTGTGCGCGCGGCTTACTGCTCTGACCTCAACGCCTGGCGGCGGGTCTGCACCCTGTGCGACCCGCCGCC
>JACCSV010000314.1 GCA_013812805.1 Sphingomonas sp.
GGATAAGGCCGCTGTGCACGATCGTGTCGGTGCCGCCAGTGTCCCAGATGACGCTCCAGAAAGTCCCAGCCGCATTTGTCGTTGGCAGCGTGTAGATCGTGTCACCGGCGTTATGCACCGACGCGCCATATTTTTCCTGGATGAGAGCGATGTCGAGCGCGCCTGGCCCGGCTTGTCTGCCAAAGGTGAGCGAGCCGCTGCTTGAGCCGTCCGGATGCATCGCCCAGCCGAGGTTGTAGGACATCGTCGTGTAGACGCCCTGATTGAGATCGAAGACCCCATAACTACCCTGCGACGAATGCACGCCCAGCATGGTTTGGGAGTCGCCGCCATTGTCGTGGGGGTGCGCGAGTCCCAGGCCGTGGCCAAACTCATGAATTAACCAAGCGAAGCCACTGCCCCCGGGCTCAAGGCCACCAGCCGTGTTCCACCCGACGTAGTCGGTTTCGAAAAGGCCGACCCCCGCGTTGATGGTGCCCGGCGCGTAGAAGTATCCCACAGGTTGGTCGGTTTGGGTGGTGACGAGTCTGAATGTCGCCGCAGCGGCATTGTTCGTTATCAAGAACGTCAGATTGGAAACATCCGCAAAGGTCTGCAGCGCCTCCATCGCCTGCTCGATCTCATATGCGGTCCAGCCCAGCGAGGTGACGCCGGCGAACGTCTCGCCGGCCGTGGCGAAATAGACGGTCACCGTATTGGACGGGAGCCGGGTTCCCCAATCGATGCTGTCAAGCGGGTTCGCATTGGCGAAGTCGATTGAGTCAGTCTGGAGAGTGTAACCGCCAATATGGTTGGGGGCAGCGCCAACCGCGATATGATAGGTGCCACTTTCGGACGCGACGAAGCCGACGCCGGAGCCCAAGTCCACCGACGTGACGTCTTCGTTGTACGCGACCACGATGCCATCCGGACCGTACACCGTAAGTACCGTATCCAGCTCGCCTGCGGGGATGGGGCCGTCGAGCGTGTCGTAGCCAATCCCGCCGGCAAGGTTGAAGGAGTAATACATGCCTTCAACGAGCGTGACTGCATACATGTCGACGTCACCGGAGGTCTCGACAAAACCATAGGTCAAAGCGTCGGCTGCGATCGCTACCCCGGCGCCGATTGTGCCGCCGACCAAGTCGGCGCCCATCTGCCGAACCGCCAGCGTATATTGTCCAGTCAACCCGGTGGCCGGGTATGCGGCGGCGCTGATCTGATAGGTGCCCGACTGGGTCGCGGTAAACGTCAGAAGGGAGTGGGTGCCGATGCCGCCGTCGTCGTCGTTCGCGACCTCTGCTCCAGCGAATTTCAGCGAAAGGATTGGATCAATAAGCGAATTGAGGCCGCTCCCCACTAGCGAGAAACTGTAGGTCTGGCCGGCGACAAGGTTGATGTTGAAGAGATCAACGTCCCCAGGGGTGTTGACCCCGGCGGTCACGGTTGCGCCGGGCGAGATGGTGGTCGTCGGCTCGTCGGCGGCAGCGCTCGTAACCGCCGTTTGCGAACTACCCTCGTAGGTGTGGCTGCCATGCACATAGGGAGCAGGCTTTACCGAATCCGCGGGCACAGTCACCGCGCCAGATTTGCCTTGAATCAACTCTGCAAATGAGCTCGCGCCACGCGCTTTAAGACCAGCTACCAAGGTTTTTTCACCCCTCCGAACAGTATAGGCCTAGTTCACCAGCGAGCTGTCAGGTGGCTGACTCAGAATGCATTTGTCTCGGACAGATTATCAGGCCAGGCCACCAAATGTTGGTATCTTGCTGTCCGCCCCCGCCAAATTTTGGCGAAGGCAGTCACCGCAACGTAGCCTAGTGCTGCTGTAGCTCGATGAAGCGCGCCCGCTTCTACTTCGGTCGACCACTTGCTCCCCTCCGCGCCTGAACCAACTCACAAATCATGCGCCGAAAGCTGGACGATGGCGAAGCGGAAACGGTAACGAGTCGCGCACGACATTAGCCACTCCGTCGCGCCTTCCAGCGCCTAGCCCAAGTGCCCCTGCTGTAACCCCTTGAGCGCAGCCGCTAATGTCTCGAATGGTTGGAAGCGGACGCGGCAGCTAGTTCACCCTCGTGCCGCGGAAGCCATCAAGTACAAGGCCGGTCGCCTTTCCGTCGGCTCCGATTACAAACTCGGCCGGCATCCAGAAGGGGCGGACAATGAACTTCGTCGAACTGATCGAGACGTACGGAGAGGCGGGGTAGCCGCTCGGATATTCGGCCTGGATGTGGCCGTCTTCCGTCGTAATCGTGACGGTGCTGTTCGGGACGTAATACTCGGGCCCGAACTTGTAGGTCCCCACCAGCCGTTCCGCTTCGGCGGAGGTGAGCGGCTCCGGCCGCAGCGCCGGCATCGGCTCAGGCGGAAGTCCAAAGTAGATGGCTCCCACGCCACGGGCGACCGGCGTGGTGACCGAATTATAGGTGTTCGACAGAACGACGACGGTGACGTCCTCATTCACATAATGGTCAAGCTGCGCCGCCCAGCCCGGGGACCTACCGTTGAGGTGATGGATTTCCTTTCCGTTCGCTTTCGTCATGAACCAGCCGTAGCCTGCATTCGGGCTGTGCTTGGTGAACAGCGCTGAACGACTGCCCGGACTTAGCAGGCTCTCACCGTGCACCGCGCGCACGAAGCGGACCAGGTCGCTCGCGGAGGAATAGAGAGAGCCGTTGCCCGTCTTCACCGTCCAATCGAGGTATTGGCTTCTCTGCAGACCCAACGGGCCTCGAGGCGCGTAGCCGTCCGCGAGCCCCGCGATGATATCGGTCATGTTTGAACGGTGGCCAGTCTCGCGAAGAACTAACGGGCCGAGGATCTCGCGGTTGATGAACTCTCCGTAGCTCTGACCGGAGACGCGCTCGATGATGTGGGCAAGGAGGTTGTAATTGGAGTTGCTGTATTCGTACTTCGTGCCAGGCGTGAACCCCAGCGGCTTGTCGTTGAAATAGGACACGAGTTCAGCCGTCGAATGCGGCTTCATCTGAAGCTGCTCGTACTCTGGGAAATCATTTATGTTCGGAATGCCAGAACCATGGGACAGAAGGTGGTGCACGGTGAGCTTCTCGCCGTTGGGATAGTCAGGCAGCAGTTTGGATAGCGGCGCGTTCAGGTTGACCGCTCCGCGCTGGACGAGGAGCATGATTGCGGCGGAAGTGAAGGGCTTTGACAGCGAGGCGATCTGGTAACGGGTCCAGGGCGTGCTCAGAACGCGCTGTTCGATGTCGGCATAGCCGAACCCTCGTGCGACCCGAACTTCGCCACGTTCGGCGACCAAAATGGCGCCCGCAAAATTGTTAGTCTGCACAAGCGGAGCCACGTAGCTGGCGATCTTCTGATCCAGCGTTTCCGCTTGTGCCGCTTGTACCGCCTGGGCTGTTGCGGGCGTGGTTGGGTCCAGGATGTTTGCAAGTCCAATCGCTAAAGCAATGTCGAATGGGCGCATGTGCTGCTCCACAAAGTGTCACCGGAAAAGGCGCTACAGTTGTAGTGCTACATTTGTAGCCCCATTACAACTGCCCGGACGTTAGCCTTTTACCCCTTGGGGCTCCTCCTGAAGCTGGGGTTGATGCGGCAATGGATCCGTCGGCTCGAACAGATCAGCAGCTTCGGGATAGAATCTACCCAGCAAGCGCCCTGCCGCCCGACCGAGCAACTCTTCGAGCGGGGCCATCACCGCGTCCGGTTGCGTGTCACGCGCGCGGCTCCAGACGGAGTGGATCGCCCGTCGATCCGCGGCCACCTCTTCGGCCACCGCACCCTGCCAGTGAGCCGGATGCTCGCCTTCCTCCCATTCGCCCCGGCCTCGGCCGAAATGGGCCACGGCCAGGTATCGCAGCAGCGCCGATTGCGCCAACCCCACGAAAAACTCCTCGGACCAGCGGACGGAGTTGCTGTCGTCGCCGCGCACCAGGTTGAAGCCGTGAGCAGCCGAGCCCGCTCCCAAGGCGCCAAGAATACCACCAACAATCATGCCCGCGCCCAACGTCAATCCGCCCGCAGCAGCATCCGCGGCAAGGCCTCCAGCGGCGCCTGAGAGAAGCCCGCCCAGCATCGCTGCGACCCCCTCCCGTGCAGGGCCTGCTTCGGTGTAGTCGTCCCGCATCCGCTTCAGAACTTCCTGAGCGGCGCGTCCGGACAGGCCGTGCAGCTCGATCAGTCGATCGGTCGACTCGCGAATTGCCTGATCCACCCGCTCGCCCAGCCGGCCCATCGCGCGCTTCGCTTCGGGCGAAGCGTCGCTGCCCGACGGGTTGACGACGGCGCCGCGCACCCGGTCGTGCCACTTGCGATCGCCAATTTCCTCGCGGTCACAGGCAACCGCGGCGAGCTGGCTAGCGAGTGCACGCATCGAAGCCCGGAAGCGCCCGAGGTTGCGCGTCGTCCAGGCGGCGATCAGGCCGCGCATGGCTTGTTGTTGCTGCTCATTGAGGAGCGGCGTGATCGCGTGCAGCAATGTGCGCTCCTGCACCCAGCAGCGTGCAAATGCATCGAGCGTGAGCGTGCCTCGCACCAGCCCGGTCGAGGCAAGATGCTCTGTCCAACGCTGCTCTTCGGCATGGCCATCCTCGCGCGGCGGCCCGGTCTGGTTGAGGAGCAGGACGATCGGTTTGCCGACCCAGGCCAGCACCTCCATTTCCAGTGACACGTAGGCGGCACCGGCTGGGTCCTCGCTGGCATTGACCAGATAAAGGATGATGTCCGCCTCCTCGCGGGCATTGCGCACCGCCTGCTGACTTGACCACAGCGGCCGATCGCGGAAACGGTCCCAGACCTGGCTCAGGAACCAGCCGATCGGATTGCCGGAAGAGCGCAGCCGGGCGACCAGCCGCGCGGTGTCGCCAAAACCGGGCGTGTCCCAAAGCATCAGCGTGTGGGGGCCCTCCTGCAGCATGACGTAGCCGGTCGCGACCTCGGTCACATGCGCTGCGTCCCGCACTTCGCCGACGTCCTGCTGAAGCAGGGTGCGGACGAGCGTCGTCTTGCCGGCGTTGGTGTGGCTGATCAGGCTGAGGTTGATCGTCTCCGCCGCGGGCGGGGGTGGAGGCTCCGTGCTCATGCAGTCGCGCCGCGCAGGAGCGCCTGCTCAAGAGCCCGCCCAGCCTCAAGGTTCGCCGGGCCGTCGAGGCTCACCGCAATCGGGTCGGTCCTGGAAGGCGCGAGCACCAGCCGCCAAGCCTGCAATCGCTCATCCACTCGGCGGGGGGCGGAGCCGAGGCCGTGCAGCGTTCGCATCAAGGAGCTGTCGTCGAGCAGTACCGTCATCTCGACCATCTCGCCGAGCCGCTCACGAACGCTTGTGGCCACTGCGCCATGGTTCTCCGACTCCGGAGTCGATGCCATGTTGAAGAGCAGAATGAGCTGGTCCGCGGTGGCGAGCTGATTGCCTCGCGCCGCCAGCCACTCGTCCTCGCCGCCATAGGCTACCGCCCGATCCACTTCGACCTTCGTCCTATCGCCCAGTGCCTCCACCAGCAGGCGCTTGAGCCGGTCTTCAGCTTGGCTGGCAAGCTCTAGGCCGTAGGGAATGACCCGGACCGTTCGCCCTTGGCCGGAGGCGTCGCGCAACACGCGGCGGGCGTAGAAATCCTCCAGCACCGGCAGCCGCCGCCGCATGCGGATGCTTTGGAGCCAGTTGCCAAGCGCGAGGAGCAGACGAGGCAGAACCACGAACAATGCCGCGGTGACCATCCACAGGTAAAGCCAGTCGCCCGCGTTCTCGCCGGTCCCGCGCAATTCGCGCAGCCGCTCGAGGGTCGGCAGCGATATTCCCGTAAGAGCACTTGCCGGACCGAGCACGACCTTGAGCAAGGCTGCGATTTCCGCCTCCGCACCCGTCCACGTCCCGGCCCAGCCCGCCGTATATTCGGCGGTGTAGCGGGCACGGGCAAACATGCCGGCAATGATGCCGACGGCGAAGGTTGCGGCGCTCAGGTGCAGCGTCCGCCTGGCGCGGGCTTCAGTCAGGGGCGTTGCTGCAGCAACCCAGTCGGAACCGAAGCGGGTGACTGCCCGCTCAAGGGTAGGGTGGCCCGCAAGGTGGGCACTTGGCGGACGCAATATCCAGCTGACCAGGCCCCGGCCCTGAGACGCGCGGCTGCGACCGCCGACAGCCCGGCGACCCCTGTCGACCAGCAGCCACGCATAGACGGCCACGTTCCAGACCAGCATTCCAAGCAGTGGAAAGGCGAGGATATTCAGCCGGTCGCCTTCGATCGCGTTGGTCGCGAGGCCGATCACAAGTGCCGCGAGCGGGAGTAGCCAGTTCAGCGCTGGCGGCCAGCGGGCAAGCGTTCGAGCCCGTTGGAGCATTGGGTAGCGAGCAACCAGCCGGTCGAGCGCAAGACCGGCGCGCCGGCTGAGG
>JACCSV010000108.1 GCA_013812805.1 Sphingomonas sp.
GCGCCGAGATCCGGTGGAGGATCAGCGACACCGCGGTCGACTTGCCGGTGCCGGTGCTGCCGAGGACCGCGAAATGCTTGGACAGCATCGGGTCGATGTAGAGCGCGCCGCGAATGTCGTCGGTCGGGTAGACGGTGCCGATCTCGATATTGGGGCTGTCGTCGGCGGCGAAGACTTCCCCGAGATCGGCGGTGGTGACCGGCATCACCGGACAGCCCGGGATCGGGTAACGGGTGACTCCGCGGCGGAAGCTGCCCATCCCCCCGGACGCCTGGCGGACCCCTTCGCCGAGGAAGTCGACGTTGGCGATGACCTCGCCCTCCGCGCCTTCGCAAAGGGTGCGCACGTTGGCGATCAGCCAGCTGTTGCCGACCACCATCTTGACCTGGCTTCCGACCTGCCCGGACATCGCAACCGCGGGATCGACGTGGGACTGGAGCGAGCCAAGCATCGCCCCATCCATCCGGATTCGGGAGCCGGAGCCCGCGATGTCGACGACCTTGCCGATCGGCGCCAGTGCAACCGACGAGGTAGCAGCGCGGACCGGTGCAGCGTCTTCGCTGAAACTGCTCAACTCCTCGGCGAATTCGCGCAGGTTCGGCTGATCGTTCATCTTGTCTCTGCCCAACAGATTATGAGTGGGGCAATTCCTACGACCGAGGCGTTAAAATTTGGCTTAGATTGGCCCTAGAAGCGGCGCCTGAACGCGGCTGCGGCAGCCCAGCCGAGCCCCAGCGACAACAGCATCGACACCAGGCCGTAGAGGAGTGCGTGGCGGCGGGCGGCAAGTGCAACGAAGCGCTCGAACCCGCTCTTGCCGATCTCGATGTCGCGAGTGGCGGCGGCAAGCACTCGTCCATTATCGATCAGAAAGGTCTCGGCGGTATAGGTGCCGACAGGCACCTGGCTGGGAATGGCGATGCTGGCGCGGTACAGAACGCCTTCGCTGATTTCGACACCCCGCGGATTTTCCGAATACAAGCCTTGGCGGCGGCGAAGGTCGAGCAGCCCGGCTTCGAACCGCCGCGCCTTTTCGGGAAGCGCGCCCGTGCCGGGCGAAAGCTGCAGGTTCTGCACTCCGAGTTCGTAGACCGCGGCGGTGCGCTCATCGACGAGATCGGCGATCGGCCGCGAGGACGCGACCGCGTAAAAGGATGGCGCCGAGCGGAAGCGGCTGGAATCGGCGTTCATCCAGATAAGCGCGATGCGCTGCTTTTCGCGGATGATGATCGGCTCCACCGGCCCCTTGACGACGACCACCACGTCGGCGCTGTCGCTCGGGGCCCGCCCGCCAGGATAGAGGATCGCACCGAACAGCAGCAACTGCGCCCCGGTGAAGCTGTAGCGAATCTCGATATTTCGCGCCGAGACGTCCGGGACCAGCACCGGCTTCGATGCCGCTGCCAGCGCCAGCGACGCAAGTGCGACAAATGCGGCTGCGGCGCGGCGCATCAAAGATACTCGATCGAGTAGATTTCATCGGGCTGCCACGCCAATCCGATCGCCATCCGCAGCGCCACCATCAAAATCAGTGCGGCCAGTGCCAACCGCAGCAAGTCCGGCTTGATCCGGGTCGCGAGCATTGCTCCATATTGGGCGCCGACGACCCCGCCGACGAGCAGCAGGGCCGCCAGCACGATATCGACGGATCGGGTGGTGACGGCGTGGACGAGGGTGGTCACCGCGCTGACGCACAGGACCATCGCCAACGACGTCCCGATCACCACTCGCGGCGGCATCCGCAATATGTAGATCATCGCCGGAACCAGGATGAAGCCGCCGCCGATGCCGAGCAGCATCGTCAGGATACCGGCGGCAAAGCCGATCGCCAGCGGCGCGATCGGCGACAGATAGATCCCCGACGCGGTGAACCGCCAGCGCAGCGGCAATGACGCGGCCCAGCGGTTGTGCCGGGGCTGCTCGACCGGCTCGGCGCTCGCAATCCAGCCGAGCGCGGTCACCGCGTCCTTGAGCATCAGCCCGCCGATCCAGCCGAGCAGAACGACGTAAAGAAAGCCGATGACAACGTCGATCTGGCCGCTTGCTTGCAGCACCCGGAACAGGCCGGCGCCGGCTACCGAGCCGAAGACTCCGCCGACCGTCATTACCGCCGCCATCTGCAGGTCGAGGCCGCCGCGGCGCATGTGCACCATGACTCCGGAAACGCTGGCGCCGGTGATCTGCGTGACCGCCGAAGCGACCGCGACGGGCGGCGGGATTCCGTAGAACATCAGCAACGGCGTGGTCAGGAAGCCGCCGCCGATGCCGAACATGCCGGAGAGCACACCCACCAGCCACCCCAGGGCAATGATGATCAGCGCGTTGACTGACTGGCCCGCGATCGGGAGGTAAATGTTCATCGCTCACGTAACGACTAGCCGCAAAGGCGGCGCGACGCCAATCCCGC
>JACCSV010000020.1 GCA_013812805.1 Sphingomonas sp.
AGACCGACTTCCCGATGAAGGCCGGCTTGCCCCAGAAGGAGCCGGCGATCCTTGCCCGCTGGCAGGAGCAGGACCTGCATGGCCAGCTGCGCGAGAGCCGCTCCGGGCGCGACAAGTTCATCCTTCACGACGGACCGCCCTATGCCAACGGCGATATCCACATCGGCCACGCGCTCAACCATATCTTGAAAGACATGGTGGTGCGCACCCAGACCCTGCTCGGCAAGGACGCGCCGTATGTTCCGGGCTGGGACTGCCACGGGCTTCCGATCGAGTGGAAGATCGAGGAGCAATATCGCAAGAAGAAGCTCAACAAGGACGAGGTGCCGGTCAAGGAATTTCGCGCCGAGTGCCGCGCCTACGCCCAGCATTGGGTCGAGGTGCAGCGCGAGCAATTGAAGCGGCTCGGCATCGGCGGCGACTGGGACAATCCGTATTTGACGATGGATTTCCAGGCCGAGGCGACGATCGTCGGCGAGCTGATGAAGTTCGCGGAGAGTGGCCAGGTCTATCGCGGCGCCAAGCCGGTGATGTGGTCGCCGGTCGAGAAGACCGCGCTGGCCGAGGCCGAGATCGAATATGAGGACATCGTCTCGACCCAGATCGACGTCGCTTTTGAGATTGTCGAAAGCCCGGTTCCGGAGCTGGTCGGCGCCTACGCGGTGATCTGGACGACGACGCCGTGGACGATCCCGGTCAACCAGGCGATCGGGTTTGGGCCGGAGGTAGAATACGTCCTCTACGACATCGGTGTAACCGAAGGCTTCGTGCGAACTGAAGAGGCCTCTTCAGCTCAGTGGACCAAGGCTGGTCGATATTTGGTCGCCGAGGACTTGGTGAGCGAATTCGCACAACGGTCCGCAGCTGGTTTCGGCGGCACGACCGACCTGAAAGAAACGTGGCGCGGCAAAGGCTCCGAACTCGCCGGCACCGTCGCCCGTCACCCGATGCACCACCTCGGCGGCTTCTTCGCTCGGCCGCGGCCGCTGATGGCGGCCGACTTCGTCACCACGGATCAGGGCACGGGCCTGGTCCACGAAGCGCCCGACCATGGCGAGGAAGATTTCTACGTCTGCCAGGCGAACGGCATCGACCCGGTGTTCGCGGTCACCGACGACGGCAAGTACCGCGACGACTGGTTGTGGCTACCCGGCCAGGGCAGCGTCATCAACAACAAGTTCAATGCGCCTGACGGACCGATTTGCAGCGACCTTCGCGAGGTCGGCGCGCTGTTGGCGGCGAGCGCCGACTTCCTGCACAGCTACCCCCATAGCTGGCGGTCGAAGGCCAAGGTCATCCACCGCTGCACCCCGCAATGGTTCATCGCGATGGACCGGCCGCTCAGCGAAGAGCATTGCGCGACCTTCGCGGAGCGGCGCTGGGAGAACGAGGGCGGCTCGCTCGACCGTTCGCACCCGACGCTGCGCCAGTTGGCGATGCGGGCGATCGCCGACACGCGGTTCGTGCCGGAAAAAGGCCGCAACCGCATCGGATCGATGGTCGAGGGGCGGCCCGACTGGGTGATCAGCCGCCAGCGCGCCTGGGGCGTGCCGATCGCGTTGTTTGTCGAGCGCAAGAGCGGCGAGCTGCTGGTTGACGGCGAGGTCAACCGGCGCATCGTCGAGGCGGTTCGCGCCGAGGGCGTGGATGCCTGGTCGCCGGACAATGCCGCGCGATTCCTGGGGCCGGGCCGCGACCCCGACGATTATGAAATGCAGACCGACATCCTCGACGTCTGGTTCGACAGCGGCTGCACCCATGTCTTCACGCTGGAGAGTGGCCGCTGGCCCGACCAGCGCTGGCCGGCCGACATTTATTTGGAAGGCTCCGACCAGCACCGCGGCTGGTTCCAGTCCTCGCTGCTCGAGAGCTGCGGGACGCGCGGGCGGGCGCCTTACGACACGGTGCTGACCCACGGCTTCACCATGGATGCCAAGGGCATGAAGATGTCCAAGAGCGTCGGCAACACCATCAGCCCGCTCGACCTGATGAAGGAGCATGGCGCCGACATCCTGCGGCTGTGGGCGCTGTCGGTGGATTCGTCCGAGGACCACCGGATCGGCAAGGAAATACTCGGCGGCGTCGCCGACCAGTATCGCAAGCTCAGGAACACCTTCCGCTATTTGCTCGGGGCGCTTGCCGGCTTCGAGGAGCAGGATCGCGTCGATGTGGCCGCGCTGCCCGAGCTCGAGCGCTACATGCTGCATCTGACCGCCGAGCTCGACGGCAAGCTGCGCCAGGCGGTCGCCGACTTCGACTTCAACAGCTACACGCGGCTGCTGTCGGACTTCGCCAACAACGATTTGTCGGCCTTCTATTTCGATATCCGCAAGGACAGCCTCTACTGCGACGTCAATGCCGAGACCGGGTTCGAGCTCGGCAACCGCCGCGCCTATCGCACCGTGCTCGACATCATTTTCCATGCGCTGGTGCGCTGGTCGGCGCCGGTGCTGGTGTTCACCAGCGAAGAGGTGTGGGAGACGCGGTTTCCCGACGGGGGGTCAGTGCATTTGCTGGAGTGGCCAAAGCTATCACCTCCCGCTTCTCCGATGGTCGGTTGGCGAACTATCCGCGACTTCCGAGAAGCCGCCCTCGCAACCATCGAGCCAATGCGCCGAGAGAAGGTGATAGGGTCCTCACTGCAAGTGGCTGTGCACGCCAAAGTCTTCGACTCAGATGATTTTGATTATCTGACCGAGCGCGCAGTCGACCTCGCTGAGATTTGCATCGTGGCAGCCATTCAAATTCGTCGGGCCGATCCCTCTTTGTCTGTGGATGATTGGATCGCAGGTGAAGGATATCGCGCATTGCAGGGGGTCGGCGTGCGGCCCCGATTTGCCATCGTCGCTGACGTTAGTCCGAACAATAAGTGCGGCCGTTGCTGGCGGCATTTGCCGGAAGTACGCGAGGACGGCTGCCTGTGCGACCGCTGCACCGAGGTGGTGAATGCGTAGCCGCGCCTTCGGTTTCGCAATCGCGCTTGCGGTGTTCGTCGCCGACCAGCTGAGCAAGTGGGTGGTAACTGGCCCGCTCAACCTTCGCGAAGTGCATCAGATTTACCTGCTCCCGGTCTTCAACCTCACCTGGACCGAGAATTACGGGATCTCGCTCGGCCTGCTGAACGCTTCCACCGACACCGGCCGCTGGGTGCTGGTCGCGGTGACCGGCGCCATCGCCATCGGAGTCGCTTACTGGATCGGCCGCGAGCGGCTTCGGGGCGACCAGGCGGCGCTGGCGCTGATCCTCG
>JACCSV010000033.1 GCA_013812805.1 Sphingomonas sp.
GGGCCGAGAAGGGCTGGAGCCAGGAGGACTTTGCCGATCGTGCTGGGATTCACCGGACTTATGTCAGCGACATTGAGCGTGCCGCGCGGAACCCAACGATCACCATCGTTGAGAAACTCGCTAAGGCACTCAAGGTGAAAGCCTCGGCGCTCATTGAATGAGAGTTGCGAACCTCCGCTCTGCGCCATTACGGTCTTCACAGCCCGCCGGTCGATCACGGTAAGTGGCCTTCGTTCAGGCTCTGCGCCAATGTCCGTTTTCGACCCAAAGCGGACATTCGTTTTCAGCATCAGCCCTCGTAGATCGTGCCCGCTTCAACAAAGCATAAGGCATTCCCCCACGGGTCATCGGCATAAAAGGACCGCTCCCCCCAAGGACGAACTGCTGCTTCCCCTGCTGAGATGCCATGCACCAGATCGGCAGATAGACACTCGAGTTCGCAAGCCCTGCGATGAACCTCGTTTAGCTCGTCAGTAACGAAGTACAGAGCTTTCGGGATGGGATGCGGCTGAGGCTTTTCGAGCACCTGCAACGTTACCCCCCCCAGCATCGAAGTAGCACCTGGACCCCATCTGCGGACGCCCCTCTCCGTTTAATAACCTGCGCGCCTTTTCGTTACTGCACCGCAAGATCGAAATTGCCGATCGGTCGAATCATTTCACGATGGTGTGAGGCTGCTCTATCCTGCGCCTGCCGAGGGTGCAGCGCCCCAGTCATTTTCCAGCGCCTCACGCAACCCCCTGACCGCCGCCGCGCCAATGCGTTTGCCCAGCGTAGCTTCAATCTCGCCGAGCGCGGCCCGCGCCTGCGTGACCAGTGGGAAGCCGCGTTCGGTCATCACCACGAGCTTCTGGTTTCCGCGTTCGGGGTCGTCTTCGAGGCGCAAGACATCCAGTGCCTGCAACTCGCGCACGGTGCGGTAGATTGCTTGCCGCGACACGCCCATGCGCTGTGCGATTGCCGCGGCGTAGGTCGTGCCGCAATCCAGGTTGCCCAGCAGCATGAGGTGGGATTCGGTGATGTCGGTGTAGCCGCGTGCATGGAGCTTCGACAAGAGGCCATACATAACCCATTGCGAGGCCGTTTGAAAAAGCACCGTGAGCGGCGCGCGGGGAGTTATCCGCATGGCCGGTCTTGTAAATTTAGTTGACAATAAGGTAACTCCGAAATTATCGTCAACCAAGTTTACATGATTGGAGTGCCACATGGCCAGCCTGCGACTCGTGTTGCGTGCCAATGCCCTGAGCTGTCTCGTCTTCGGTGCCCTGTTCGCTGTCGCCCCGGCTGCCGTGGCTAGATTTCTCGGGGACGCGCCCGAAACCGCCGTCTTTTTGGTCGGCATCCTCCTCATCGGCAATGCGGCACATCTGCTGTTCGCTGCGATGCGCCCTTTGCTGACCAGGGCGGAAGTCATCTGGTTCTCCTTGGGAGACCTGCTTTGGTGGTCCGGCTCTCTGGCATTGCTGGCAGCGCAGGTCTGGGTGACAACCGACCGGGGAATCGTAGTCACATGGTTGGTCGCCGTCGCGGTGGCCGGCCTCGGACTCGCACAGCTATGGTTGCTCGGCAGAGCGTCTGCCGGCGTTCACCCGAAGGCCTATTGGCGGCGCATTGGGGCGTCTTGGCTGGCGATGCCCCCGTGGGTAAAGGTCTGGCTGTTCTGGCTGAACGGTGTCTTCCTCGCAGCGCTGTTCTTTATTCCTTCCGATCTGTCGCGCATTGTCCTTGTCGCATACGTCGCCAGCGGACCGCTCGTGCTGGCTTTTGCCTTTTTCGAGGGAGGGTTGTCGCGCCTGATGGGGCTCGGACACTTGATACCCTGGGTGCCGATGGTGGTGTGGCTGCTCTTGTGGCTCTGGCAAACGGGCCTGACATCGCCGGATGCTGTCTTTGGCGTGGTTCTGACCATGACGACGATTATCTGCATCGGGTTCGATATCTACGATGTGCGACGGTGGTTACGCGGCGATCGTGCAATCCTTGGCAGTGAACAGATACTCGTTCGCGCTTGACGCACGCGCAATGTCCGCTTTCCACCCATTGCGGACATTAGGCCCGCAATCCACCTCTTGCTATGAAAGCGGAGTCACACCGCGGAGAGCTGAGTAAAACGGCTATTTACGGGAATTCCTTCAGCGGCACCCAGTTCGCGATCGGCGCATCCGCGATATTCCTGTGGACTTCAATGTAAAACGGAGCGTTGTTCATGAAAGATTCGCAGCCCTGAGCAGGGCTATTGCCCCGGGTGTGAAAACCGTCGGGGCTCTGGGTGGTGGGAGCAGCAATTAAGCGGCTTTCAATGGAGAGCCACGTGTAACCTACCACTTCAGCAGCCGCGGGCCGAGCAGCAGCCCGACTAACCCGGCCGCCCCAATTGCGAGCGAGTACCAGGTCACCAGGAAGCTCGCGGTCGTCTCGGGGCAATAGAGCGCGTAAATGATGGCCGCAACTGAGCCGGCGACTGTTCCGGCCAGGAAACCCGTAACGCGTAGCCGGGTCGGGGCTAACCGCCTGAATGCCCAGCTTACGCCGGCAAGTATCGGCAGCGAAAGCAAGGTAACGGCGGCAAGGCAAATGTGCGACGTCGATCCGAGCCACACCTGCTCACGGTACTGTGGGGCGGTGGCGGTCATTTCCATAAGTGCGGTGACTGCGACCAGGGCTGGAGGGACCGCGATCCAGTAAAGGCGGTTGCCCAGTCTGTGCCCCGGGTGACCCGAGAGATACAGGAGGACTGCCGCCGCAGCTGCCATGGCGGCCGAGAAGCTCAGCTTCATTGTGAAAGCAGGGATGCCCGTATATTGCACCGACGCGGCTGGACGGCCAAGCGCAGCAAGGATCAGCAGCAGTGAGATCGCTGCTCCAACGGCAATGCCTGCAGCCAGACGCCGTGACGCGGCGCCAGGCGAGCTTCGCCGGACAGTGCCTGCGAGCTGATCGATCAAATGCTCAGTCGTGACCAACGTCATATCCCATTACTCGAGCCGCCAGGCGCTTCATGCCCCTGTGGACGCCGATCTTTATTCCCGATTGCGACTGGCCGGTGATCGCGGCGGCTTCTGCAACGCTATAGCCTTCAATGCGCGTGAGCCGGATCGCCTCCTGGTGCTTGGCGGGCAGGGTGACAAGCAAGGTTTCGACGTCGACCGACGATAATATCGCAGGCTCGTCAGAGGTTGCGAAGGCTTCCGCGTCGTTGAGTGGCACGGTCTTGCGAACCCCACAGCGGCGATAGTGGTCGATTAGCTTGTAGCGGGCGATCGCGTGCAGCCATGCAGTGAACGGCAGCGACGGATTATAGCTGTCGCGCCGCTGATGAATTGCAATCAAGCACTCCTGCACGAGATCCTCCACGTCCGCCGAGTCCTGGCCCAGCCTATTGCCGAAATAGTTTCGCAGCCGGGCCGCCGCAGCGGAGAGCAGCTGACGGTGTGCGGTGGCATCTCCCGCAAGACCCGCGAGCATCAGCGCCTTCAACTGAACCTCGACTAATTTCACTATTCGCTATGCCTTAAATACGGACGTGACCGTGCCGGCGTTACACTGCCTTGCCCACGGCCCCCACAAAGAATTGACCACCACCGTAACCAGCGGCGCGGGTTCTGCGAATTCTCACAAGCAGCGGACAGGTGCTGCAGTGGACCTTGGAGAATTTCTTGAAGACCATGGGACTCGCAGAAGCGTCAGCTCACTTGCCTGGCAGCGCTAAGCCCGTGCGCTCCTCCGCCGGAGTGAGCCTAAAGCCCGAGCACTTCGGGGAGGCGCTCGCTTGTGCCTCGGACGGGCTGTGGTTCGAAGTGCACGCCGAGAATTACATGGTCGCCGGCGGCCCGCGGCTGGCAATGCTCGAGAAGGTGCGCGAGCGGCGCCCGCTTTCGGTCCATGGGGTGGGCCTGTCCCTGGCCGGCAGCGACCGGCCCGACGCTGACCAACTGAGCAGGCTTTGTGTGCTTGCTGACCGCTTCCAGCCATTCCTGGTGTCGGAGCATCTCGCTTGGTCGATGCAGGGCGAGAATTATTTTCCCGATCTGCTGCCGTTCCCGCGCACGCACGAGGCCTTGCGGACCGTATCCCGCAATATCGAAATCACGCAGGACGCGCTGGGCAGGCCGATCGCGATCGAGAACCCGTCGCTGTACATTGCCGTCGAGGGCCATGACTGGAGTGAGGTCGAGTTCCTCGAGCAGCTGGTACGGCGCACCGGTTGTGGTTTGCTGATCGACGTTAACAACGTCCACGTCAGTTCAGTGAACCTCGGCTTCGATTCGCTGGTCTATCTTGACGGCATTCCTGCCTCAGCCGTCCTGGAAATCCACCTCGCCGGCCACAGCGTCGATCCCGAGGTGGGAGCCAGCCTGCTGATCGACAGCCACGACGCCCCGGTTTCAGACGGGGTGTGGCAGTTGTTCGACCATCTCCTTTCCCGCATCGGCCCGCGGCCCAGCTTGATCGAGCGAGACGGCAATCTTCCATCATTTTCCGAGCTGCTCGCCGAGCGCGACCGAGCTCAAGAGCGGCTCGAACGAGTTGAAAGGACGCCCGATGCCAGGGCTGCGTGAATTCCAGCGCGATTTCGCCGATTCGATCTTGCAGCCGCAGCCAACCGGCTTCGCGCTCTCGGCCGACAACGCGTTCGCCGTGTACCGTAATAGCTGGCTGAGCGCCGCGCTCGATGCACTCGCTGCGAACTATCCGACGGTGGCAGCTTTGCTCGGACCCGAGCTCTTCAAGACGGTCGCAGTTGACCATGCCCGGATCAGCCCGCCCGTTTCGCCGGTTCTGGCGGATTACGGGGGGCACTTTCCCGATTTTCTCGGCCGCAGCGCCCTGGCACCGGAATATCCTTACCTTGCCGATGTTGCGGGCCTCGAGAGACTCTGGACGCAGTCTTACTTCGCGCCGGAAGACACGCCATGGTCACTCGACAAGGCCGCACGGCTTGCTCCTCCCGATCTGCTTTCGACGAGAGTTTCAATGCGCCAGTCCGCCCGCTTGGGGCAGTTCGCCACACCGGCCGTGGCGATCTGGCACGCGCACCAACAAGGCGGCGGCTTCGACTCACTCGAGCCCGAATGGCGGAGTGAGCAGGCGCTGGTGATCCGCAATGAGACCGAGGTCCTCGTCCACCTTGTCGATGATCCGGCGTTCCAGTTCCTCGCAGCACTGCAGCAAACGGGCAACTTCGGCGATGCCGCCGATACGCTGCTCCGGCGCCACCCCGGCGCCGATCTGGCGTCGGTTTTTGCCTGGGCGCTTTTGAGCGGCGCCGTCGCTGCGCCGGTCCCGATGGATAAAGGATTGTCCTGAATGGCTACGCTGCCGAAGCGCTCGACCTCATGGCTTGGCTCTCCGCTTGCGATGCTGGCCGCTGCGGGCGAGCGCGTCCCGGCGTGGCTGCTGCCGCTTTTGCAGCGGCTTGGAATAGCTGGCGTCTTCTTCCTGTCTGGCCGAACCAAGGTCGAAGGCTTCTTCACGATTACCGACGGCACCTTCGCACTGTTCGAAAGCGAGTACGCGCTGCCGCTCATCTCTCCGGAAGCGGCCGCCTACATCGCGACCGTTGCAGAGCATGTCTTCCCGCTGCTCCTGGTAATTGGCCTGCTAACCCGATTTTCCGCGCTGGCGCTGCTGGTGATGACGTTCGTAATCCAGGTTTTCGTCTATCCCGACGCCTGGCCTACGCATCTGAGCTGGGCGGCTCTGCTGGTCCCGCTCTTTGCGCGGGGCGGCGGAGCGCTCTCGCTCGACCGGGCGTTGAATATCCGCTGAAAGACGCCGCCGATGGGCTTAGTCGCGGCCAATGCCCCAAAGCTGCAGCAAGCGGCCGTAGCTTCGCTCGGCCCGATGCGGGTCATCACCAGGCCTTCCCATCCGCTTCAGCCGCGCCTCGACCTCTTCGCGCGGCATCAATCGGGGGTCGCTGACAATGCCCGCGCCAAGGACGATCCTGTTCATCATGTTGAACAATGCGCAGACGCTCACGGCGTCGAACAGCGCGGCTTCCTTCCAGCCGGCATCGTACACGGCCTGAGCGTCCGACGGGGCAATTCTGTCCGGAGCGCGAGTGAGTTTGCCGACGTAGGCCAGAAGCGGTTTGAGGCGCTGGTCGACCGACGATGTTTCGGGATCCGCCAGTAGCTCGGCAAACAGCCGCTCATCGATACCGTAGACCTTGGCAGCGAGCACATGCGCGCCGTGGCAGAAGTGACAGGCATTCAGCCCCGAGACGTAGGCGGCGATCAGCTCCCGCTCGGCAACGGTGAGCGGGGAGGGGTCGCGCAGCAGCCGGTCGTGATAATCGAGCAGCGGCGCCAGCGTATGCGGGAAGCGCTTGAACACGTCGGACAACTGCGGGTCGTGCGGCAGCGACGGGAAGATGCGTTTGCTGCTCCCTTCCGCCGCTGCCATTTGCGTCAGGCCTGTCCTTCCTGGAGCGAACCCATGCCCTCGGGAGTCTTGATCTTGGTGCATGTGCCCTTCTCGACCATCTTGAAGGCATTGCCCTGATAATCGACTTTGGAAGTGCCTGCGCAGGTAGTGCCTGCGCCGGCCTTGCAGTCATTTTTACCTGCCATTGCCACACCGTAGCATTTTTCCTTGCCCGGATCGTCCATCTTCGCTTCCGCGAGTTCCTGAGCGCCCTCGTTCTGAGCGCGTTGCTCTGGTGCCCGGTTCCCGGAGCACGCCCCGAGCATCGAGACTGCCACCGCGGCCGCCGATAGTGTCGTAAGATTCATGATACTCTCCCTTAATGTCCAGCAGGACGATGTAATTCGCGGGAAAGGAGCGTCTGGTTACGCCTCGAAAAGATCGCGGCGCCGGCTTGGGGGCTGATGTAACTTCTCGACGGCGGGAACCGAATAGCTCGTGATGAACCGAGCAAAGCTTCCAATCCAATTGGCTCTGGTCGCGCTGCTGTGCACACCGGCTATTGCTTGCGCCGCTCCGGGCGCGAGCGAACCCGTAGAGCAGGGGCAGCAGGCCCCCTCGCATTGGACGCGGGATTTTCCGCTGACCGATTTCACCAAGGCGTCGATCCCGTGGACCGACATTTCCGAAGGCGGACCGGGCAAGGACGGAATTCGTTCGATCGATGCCCCGCGCTTCATCACCGCGAGCCAACACTACCCCATTGAACTTGGACCCAATGAGCCGGTGATTAGCTTCAGCCACGGCGGAGAGGCTCGCGCCTATCCCCTGCGGGTGATGATCCGGCACGAGATCGTCAACGATCAGGTCGGCCAGTTGCCGATCGCCGTCACTTACTGTCCGCTCTGCGACAGCGCCGTCGTCTTCGACCGCAGGCTTGACGGCCGCACGCTTGACTTCGGGACGACGGGAAAACTCCGCCACTCGGACCTGGTGATGTACGACCGGCAGACCGAAAGCTGGTGGCAGCAATTCGTCGGCGAGGCGATGGTCGGAACGTACACGCGGCGTGAACTGCAGATGCTGCCCTCGCGGGTCGAATCCGTCAGCATCTTCCGGCAGCGATTCCCCAACGGCAAGATCCTTCTCCCCGCAGTCGCGGCAGACGATTTTTACAACAACCCCTATGCCAATTACGATGGTCGGGACCGACCATATCCATTCTTTACCGGCGACCTTCCCCAGGACATCGAGCCGATGGCTCGCGTCGTGGCGGTGGGCGAGAAGGCGTGGAGCCTGCGCGCTCTGGCGCGGCGTGGCCGCATCGAGCAGGACGGCCTCATCCTCAGCTGGTCCAGCGGCCAGAATTCGGCGCTTGACGCACGCGACATTTCCCGCGGCCGCGACATCGGCAACGTCACGGTCCAGCGGCGGACCGCGGAAGGCCTGGAGGATGTTCCTTACGACGTGACCTTCGCCTTCGCGTTTTTTGCGTTCAGGCCGAAAGGCAAGATCATCGATCGCTGACGGTCCCGAGAACCGCCGCACCCGTGTTCATCTAAGCAGGAGAATCACTTTGAATTTCAATTTGTTAATACCGACCGTAGTGGTTGCAATGGCCGCAGCCGCAACGCCGGCAGCGGCAGCGCAATTCCGTCCCTTCGACACCCGCGCCTTTGCCGCAGCGCAGGCTCAGGGCCGACCGATCCTGGTCGATGTTTCCGCGGACTGGTGTTCAACCTGCCGAGTTCAAGAAAAGCATATTGCGAAGATCACAAGCGATCCAGCCTTCGCCAAGCTGATAGTCTTCAAGCTCAACTACGATACGCAAAAAGCTGAGCGTCGCCGGTTCAAGGTGCCTCGCCAGAGTACCCTGATCGTTTTCCGGGGACGACGCGAGGCCGGTCGATCGGTAGCCGACACGAACCCCGGTTCGATCGAGGCTCTGCTTCGAAAAGCTCTGGGCTGACGGTGACCGCGCATACGGCCGGACCTGATGCTGACTGGGCAATGCTTAGTCCGTTAGGCGGCTCATCCAGTTCGCTCTTTGGTGATTCATGATTGACGGTCTCAGCCCCCTGGTTGCGTTCGTGGCAGGCGTTCTTTCGTTTCTATCGCCTTGCGTTCTGCCTCTGCTGCCGATCGTTCTTTCCTCTGCGCGGAGCCGGCATCCGCTCGGCCCACTCGCGCTTGGGGCGGGTCTCGCGATCAGCTTCACCATCATCGGTCTGTTCGTCGCCACGATCGGCTATGCGATCGGCTTCGACGGGGAGCTGTTCCGAAGCATTGGCGGGGTCTTGCTCGCCGGCGTTGGCTTGCTTCTTCTGGCGCCTGTCGCACAATCTCGACTGAGCGTCGCTGCCGGTCCCGTGGGCGAATGGGCGAGCGGACACATGGCCGCGTTCGAAGACCGCGGCCTTGCCGGGCAAGCCGTTCTTGGCAGCCTGCTGGGCGCCGTATGGGTGCCATGCGTCGGTCCGACATTGGGCGCGGCTTCCCTGCTTGCAGCCCAGCAGGAAAATCTGGGGAACGTCGCACTGGTGATGATGGCATTCGGCCTGGGCGCGGCCGTGCCCTTGGCCGGGATCGGTTTTGCCTCGGCTTCGGTCAGGCTGCGGCTTCGAGACAAGCTCCGCTCGATTGGCGGCGGAGGCAAGCAGATCCTCGGCGCCAGCCTGTTGGTGATCGGGCTGCTTATCGTCACTGACCTCGATCGCTCGCTCGAGACGCTGCTCACCCAAGCATCGCCCGAGTGGCTGGTCGAACTCACGACCCGTTATTGAGGAAGGAACGCGCCTGCTCGAAGCGGCCATTAACGGCCCGGAACCGCCGCCCGCCGGGACTTCTGCAGGGGCTGGTTAGTTCGTTTTCAATGGAGAAAATGATGAAAAAGATGATTGTAGCGCTGACTGCAATGCTGTTCGCCGGAGGGACGGCCTATGCCGCCGCGCCTGAGGCAGTGCATGCGGCCGCACGCGCTTGCGGGCTCCCCTGCTGCTAACGCGATAGGCTAGACTCCCGGAAGGGCGCTCGATCGCAAGGTCGAGCGCCCTTTTCGCGGCGCAGGAGGACGACCCATGAAAGGATGCTGCCCGCGATCCGAATGGTGGTGGTTTAAATGGGTTTTTCTCGCGCAGCCGGCGATCGGCGCAGCCGTCTACATTTGGGCCTATGGTTAGCTCGGG
>JACCSV010000036.1 GCA_013812805.1 Sphingomonas sp.
GCGCGATCAGCTCGGCTTCGACTGCGCCCGGTTCGAGCAGCGGCTCCGGCGGTGGGGGCTCATCGGGTGGCGGCGGCGGTGGCGGCGGCGGCGGCGGCTGGTAGCCAGGCCGGTCGGCGCAGCACCGCCGTCGGCTCATTATTGTAAAGGGTTTCGGCGACGCGTTCGAAACCGAGCCGTTCGGCAAGGCGAAACGACGAATGATTTTCGGGCGCGATGATCGCCCAGATCGGCGTTGGCTCAAGACTGGCTTCAGCCCACGCGAGAGCGACATGTGCAGCTTCACTCGCCAGGCCCTGGCCATGAGTGCGCGTGCTGAAAATCCAGCCCATTTCCGGCTCCTCGCCGAACTGCGGCTCGAAATCGCGCCAGGCGTTGAACAGACCGACATTGCCGATCAACGCGCCGTCGTCCCTGGCCGTTACCGCCCAGCCGCCAAAGCCCAGCATCGGCCAGGAGCCCGCCGCTCCCGAAAGGCGGCGCCAAACGTCTTCGAGGGTCGTGCCGGTGCCGCCGAGGAAACGCCCGACCGCGCCCTCCTGCAGGATGTCGAACCAGGGGCGGAAGTCTTGCTTGCGCCAGCCGCGCAGGACGAGGCGCTCGGTCTCGATCCGCGGTGCTTCACGGATCATTGAAGACGCTTATTTTTTGCCCAGGGTGAGGCCGCCGAAGCGCTTGTTGAAGCGCGCGACCTGGCCGCCGCTGTCGAGCAGGCGAGAGTTGCCGCCGGTCCACGCCGGGTGCACCTTGGGGTCAATGTCGAGGTGGAGAGTGTCGCCCTCCTTGCCCCAGGTCGAGCGGGTCTCGAACTTGGTGCCGTCGGTCATTTCGACGGTGATCATGTGGTAATCGGGGTGAGTACCGGATTTCATGCGTATTTCCTTGGGTTCGGCTGGTTTCCGACCAGCCTGGAAAGGTCGGCAGGCCCCATATAGCGAGAGGGTCCGACTTGCAACCGAAGCGGCTAGGCTAACTGCGGTTGCGGCACCTCGCGAAGCCTCGGGATTGCGCGCTCGGCGGCTGCGAAAACGCCGAACAGCAAAGCGGTGAAGACCAAGTCGCCGGCGAGCGTGTTCTGAAAGAAGGGAATGGCGGCGACGTAGCAGGCGGCGAGACCCTCGATCGTCTTGGGATACATGTCGGTTGTAAGCCAGGTGCCGAAATTGGTCAGCACGTAGAACAGCACCGAGCCTGCAACGGCAGCACTGGCGATCCGCGGGGCGGAGCGCTTGGTGGAAATCGCCCAGCCGATCACCACCGTAAGGGCGACACTGGCGTAGACGAAGGCAATGCCGGGATAGAAACCCAACACCAGGTCGCTGAGGAAAAGCGCCGCCAGCGGAGCTGCGAAGGCGAGCGCTCGGCGCGGGAGATAGGCACCGCTGAACAGCGCCATCGCCGCGATCGGCGAGAAATTGGGCGGGTGCGGCACAAGCCGGAACACAGCCGCGCAGGAGATTGCTGCAAGAAGTGCGGCGATGCGGAAGTTGTTGCCGGCCATGAAAGCTTTGCCTTGTTGCTGGTGAACAGCGGCTCATAGCCGCCCTGCCCGCCCTCGCAAAGCCGCGGGTGCGTTGACAGGCGCAGGGACCTGCACCACCAGTGTCTCCGACGAAGGTGCCGCCCGACGGACGCTAGTTCGACGGGGGCGGTTAAAAGGGAAGCCGGTGAAAATCCGGCGCTGTGCCCGCAACTGTGAGCGATCGGCGAAAAGCCGGCGCTAGTCAGGAACCTGCCTGCCGTCAGTCGTCCGCACCCGGCCGGGACCAGCCGAGCTGCGTGGCGCTCCGCGGGGGATTTCCGTGGGGCACCTCTGAGGCGGCTTGATGTGTCGTTGCTGGAGGTTTCCGATGCTTACATTGCTTTTGCTTGCAGCTCAGCCTGCCGTTGAGCCAGAACCCGAAATCGTCGTCACCGCGGCGCGCACTGAGCAAGACAAGGCGGAGACGGCTGCGAGCGTCGTTGTGGTCGACGAAGAGCGGATCCAACGGCTCGGCCAGCCACTGCTCGATGGCGTGCTGCGCTCTACGCCTTCGGCCGCGGTCGCGACCAGCGGCCCCCCCGGCTCGCTGACCGAGGTCCGGATCCGCGGCGCCGAAGCCAACCACACGTTGCTCCTCATCGACGGCATTCGCGCCAATGACCCGGCGGCCGGCAACACGCCGCGGTTCGAGCTGCTCAACGCCGACATCGCCTCCCGCCTCGAAGTCGTACGGGGGCCGCAATCGGCGCTTTGGGGCTCCGAGGCGATCGGCGGGGTGATTGCGATCAACGGCGTTGCAGAAGCGACTCCAGGCGAGCAACTGGTCGCGGAAGCCGGGTCCAATGGCTTTCGCCGTGGGGCAGTCTCCGGCGGAGTGAGAGCACGCAACGTCTCGCTTGCCGGCGCCATCGGCTGGCAGGGCGCCGCGGGGATCGACAGCTTCGACGGCAGCGGCGACCGCGACGGGTATCGTAACCTTTCGGCTCGGCTGCGGGGGATCTGGAAGACAGCGCCTGGGCTCGAGCTTGGCCTCGCGGCGTTCAGTCTCAACGGCCGCAGCGAGTATGACGGGACCGACCTCCTCACGTTCCGGCGCGCCGACACCCTCGACAGCACCAGGAACCGGTTGGCCGCGGGGCGTGTCTGGGCGCGATTCGATAGCCTGAGCCCGGGGCTGGACGGCGTCGTCGGCACGTCGCTGCTGGCATCGTCCAACCGCAACTTGCTCGCCGCCGACGAGCTTAACCGCACCCGTGGCCGGCGATGGACGGCCGACGCGCAGCTTCAGTACCGCTTCGCAACCGGGTCGATCGCGCACACCGCGGTCGTCGCGCTGGACCACGATGGCGAGCGGTTCGAGGCGCGCGATATCCTGTTCGGCGGCGCCAGCAACCAGAACCGCAAGCGCTCGCACAGCGCGGTCACGGCCGAGTGGCGCTCGCAACTGCGCTCAGCCGTCCTCGACATCGCCATCCGCCGCGACCGCTTCAGCCGGTTCAAGGATGCAACGACGCTGCGCGCTTCGGCGCTGGTCGGAGTCGGCCGCGGCTGGTCGCTCGCCGCCTCCTACGGCGAAGGAATCGCGCAGCCGACTTTCTTTGACCTCAACGGGTTCTTCCCCGGCAATTTCGTTGGTAATCCCTCGCTTAAGCCGGAAAGCTCGCGTGGGGTGGAAACTTCGCTGCGCTATCGCCGCAAGCAGGTCGATGCAGCGCTGACCCTGTTCCGCCAACGGTTGCACGACGAGATCGTCGACGTGTTCGACCCCGCCACCTTCCAGTCGACGACGGCGAACCGCGCGCTGGTTAGCCGCCGGTCAGGCGTTGAAGCGGAACTCGGCTTGAAACTCGGCGAGCAGTTGAGCGTGAGCGCTCATTATTCCTACCTGCGCGCAAGCGAACCGTCCGGGGACCTACAGCTGAAGGAAGCGCGCCGGCCCCGGCATAGCGGATCCATCGCACTCGACGGTGCGTCCGGGCGACTGACCTACGGCGCTTCGATCGCCTTCACCGGCGCTCGGGCGGACACCGACTTTGACCAGTTCCCTGCCCGGCCGGTGCGCCTTGCGGCTTATTGGCTCGCTGGGGCGCGAGTTGGCTATCGCTTGCGGCCGGGCCTGGAGCTGTTCACCCGCGGGTCCAACCTGATCGACGCGAATTATCAGGATGCGTTCGGCTACCGGACGGAGGGGCGAGCTATATACGCCGGAGTTCGGCTCAGCGGCGTCTAGTCGCCTGGCGGATCGGCGATCATCGCCGTGAAACTGGCCTCGGCGGCAAGCTTGCCGTCGACCGAGGCGCGCCCCACAAACTTGCAGACGCGGGCCCGCGTCTGGACGAACTCGACCTCGAGGCGGAGCAGCACGCCGGGCTCCACCGGAGCGCGGAACTTCGCATTGTCGATGGCCATGAAATAGACGAGCTTGCCCGAATTCGCGAGGCCGAGGGATTCGACGGCAAGGACGCCGGCCGCCTGGGCGAGTGCTTCGACGATCAGCACGCCGGGCATGATCGGACGACCGGGGAAGTGGCCCTGAAAGAAGCCTTCGTTGATGGTCACCGCCTTGATCGCGACAATCGACTTGTCTGGTTCAAGCGATTCAACTCGGTCGACGAGCAGCAGGGGGTAGCGGTGCGGCAGCGCCGCCATCACCCGCCGGACATCCAGCGGGCCGGCAGACGCAGCCGAACCGTCGCTCATCGGCCTGTTACCGGCCGGGCGATTGCGCCGGCTGCTGCTGCGCCGGAAGCGGAGTCAGGCTGACCGACGGAAGCGTCGCGTTTAGCGCCGCCAAGACCGCGGTAGTGACGTCCGTCGCCGGCGCGTGAGCGAGAGTCGCGTCGACATCGACCGCGAGGTTGGCGCCGCGCTGGGTCATGACCTGGTTGATCGCGGGTCCGAGCCGGGTGTTGATCTGGCGAAGCACGTTCTGCTGGATCGACTGGAGGTTGGCCTGACTGCGCTGGAGTTCCTCGCCGGCCTGCCGCTCACGTGTCTGGAACGCCTGCACGCGGGTGCGCAACGCCGCAGGGGCTTCCTTGCCGTTGAGTGCATTGATCGCCGTCTGGATCGCCTGCCCTTCGGTACGCAGCGGCCCGGCCAGCGTCTGCTGGCGGGTCTGCAGAGCGTTGGTCTGGGACTGAAGCGAAGCCTGGGCGGTCCGGCAAGCAGTGCATTCGCGGTAAATTCGGCCGGTATCGACGATGACGATGGTAGCCGCCGGCGCACGCTGTGCCTGGGCCGCCGTTGGAAGGGCTGTGGCGCTCGCGGCGAGCGCAGCCAGGGTCAGAAAATGACGCATCAGAATTGAGTTCCTACATTGAAGTTGAAGAATTTGGTGTCGTCGCCTTCTTGCTTCAGGATCGCCCTGGCGACATCGACGCGCAGCGGTCCGAATGGCGAGATCCAGTTGAAGCCGACCCCGACCGACAGGCGCGGTGACGCCGAGTTGCCGAGGAAGGTTTCCTTGAAGCCAGGCGAGAAGGTGAAGCCGGTTTCACAGTCGGCAGCGGTCTGCCCCGGTTCCAAGACGTCGATGGTGCCGGTGGTGCCGGTCGGCGGCGAGCAAATGCCGGGGACATTCCGCAGAACCGGCTGCTTGAGCGCGAACACGGAGCCCGCCTCGACATAGGCGCTGGGCCGAAACCCGAGAGTGCGGATCGACGCACTCACCGGAATTTCCAGCTCCACCCGCCCCATGTAATAGGCTCGCCCGCCGAGCGCGTCGCTGACCCGCCCGACATTGTCTTCGGAAAGGTTGCCGGTAGCATCGTAGGGCGTGCGCTGGATCCGCGGTCCGATACCGCGGATGTCAAAGCCGCGAAGCGAGGGAGTCGGGCCAAAGAAGCGATCGGTAATCCGGATCGCGTCGGTGTTGGCGTTGCGGCGTTTGCCGAACGGGTGGATGTAGCCGCCCTCTGCATGCGCGGATAGGACCCAGCCCGCGCCAAAGCCCCAGAACTTGGTGCCGTTGGCCCGGCTGCGCAGATAGCGAACGTCGCCGCCGAGTCCGGCGAAGTCCTGCGACAAGGCCGCCCTCTGGCCACGCGTCGCTCGGATGCCGTTGGTGTTGTCGAAGGCCGCCGAATATCCAACCGTCGAGGTCAGGCGGCTACCAAGCTCGTCGCACAGATAGCTGCCGGCCTTGAGTGGGTCGCACTCGGCATCTCGGGGCCCGTCCCCGTCCGGGTCGGTGAAGTAGGTGCCCCGGTCGAGGGTAATGTCGTCCATCACCAGCGAATAGCGAACGCCAATGTTGGCATATTCGTTGAGCGGGAAGCCAAGCCGCAAGCCGCCACCGGTGCTGATCTGGCCATAGGTGCGGTTGCGCTCACCGTTGATGAAATTGAAGCTGTTGTAGTCGCGCCTGTAGAGCTGGCCACCGAACAGGATCTGCTTGTCGAACAGATAAGGGTCGGTGAAGCTTAGCTGCACCGATTTCGAATAGCGCGAGTAGTCGACGCCGGCGCCGAGCGTCTGGCCCATCCCACGGAAATTGTTCTGCTGAACCGACAGCGACAGGATGAACTTCTCGTAGCTCGAATAGCCGCCCGAAAAT
>JACCSV010000046.1 GCA_013812805.1 Sphingomonas sp.
TCGATTAGATCGTCATTGCGAGGAGCGAAGCGACGCGGCAATCCAGCTGGATTGCTTCGCTTCGCTCGCAATGACGAGGACGACTGATGTACGACTTCAAGATCGAGGCCGCGGACACCGCGACCATGTACTACGACCTCGCCTCGGCACTCGAAGGCCTGGTTGCAGGCGAGCCGGACGCGGTTGCGAACATGGCCAATGCCGCCGCGCTGATCTGGGAGACGTTGCCCGGTCTCAACTGGGCGGGTTTCTACCGCAACGTGGGGGGCGAATTGGTGCTGGGGCCGTTCCAGGGCCGTGCCGCCTGCATCCGCATTCCCTTCGGCAACGGCGTGTGCGGCGCCGCCGCCGCGAGCCTGCAGGTGCAGCGGGTCGACGATGTCCACGCCTTCCCTGGCCACATCGCGTGCGACTCGGCCAGCGTCAGCGAGCTGGTTGTGCCGATCGTTCGCGACGGCGCTTTGATCGCGGTGCTCGATCTCGACAGCCCGATGCTCGCCCGTTTTACGCAGGAGGATGAAGTGGGCTGCGTGGGGCTTGCCGAAATACTGGCAAGCGCGATTTAGCTAAGCTGCTCGAGGCGATCCTCGCTGAGCGAGCCGGGAATGATCATCACCGGGCACGGGAGGTTGCCCGAATCCTTGCCGCTGAAGTGAGCGACCAGTGGGCCCGGACTACCGCCGGCGGCAGCGCCGAGCACCAGCGCTGCGATGTCGTCGCGGGTCATGATGTGATCGCGAACGATTTTCACGGCGTCGCCCTGGCGGAGAACGATTTCAGGCTTGATCCCGGCTTCGTCGAAAATCTCGCCGACCGCGGAGCTGACGATGCCTTCGATGCGCAGCCGCTGTTCCTCCTCGATCGCCGCCTGGACTCCGCCCCACTGAACGAAATCCTGCGGTTCGACGATCGCCAAGACCTCGACATTGCCGCTGGTCTTGGCGGCGCGGCGGGCGGCAAAGCGCAACGCGACGCGCGCCTCGGCGCTGTCGTCGATGACGACGAGATAAGTGCGGACCGGCCGCTTGCCCCCGTTCATTGGCGGTGAAGCTGCTTGAAACCGCGATGAAGCGCAAGCAGCCGCCTTCTTTCCCGTCGCACACTTGACCCTGACCGCCGCATTGGCTTTGAGCCGAAGCGAAAAGGACCGCGATGCCCATCGAGCTCAAAATGCCGGCGCTTTCTCCGACCATGGAAGAAGGCACGCTCGCCAAATGGCTGGTCAAGGAAGGCGACGAGGTCAGCTCCGGCGACATCCTCGCCGAGATCGAGACCGACAAGGCGACGATGGAGTTCGAAGCGGTCGACGAAGGCACGATCGCTAAGATCCTGGTCGCCGAGGGCAGCGACGGGGTGAAGGTGGGGACGCCGATCGCCATCCTCGCCGGCGAAGGCGAAGATGCGAGTGCGGCGTCAGCCCGGCCTGCTCCGGCGGCCGAGCCGGCCAAGGCGCCGACTCCGCAGCCGGAGGTGAAAGGCTATGGCGCCGTGCCGGCCGAGGACGCCAAAATCGCGGCAGCCTCGCCGAAGCCGGCCACGGGCGGCGGTGATCGGATTAAAGCTTCGCCACTGGCGCGCCGAATCGCGGAGGCCCAGGGGACCGACCTGTCGAGCCTGAAGGGCTCCGGCCCAGGCGGGCGAATCGTCAAGGCCGACGTCGAGGGCAAGCAGCCCGCTGCTGCCGCTCCAGCCGCTGCCGCTGCGCCGCAGCCGCAGGCGTCGCCGGTCGAGGGCGACATCCCGCACGAGGCGGTCAGGCTCAGCAACATGCGCAAGACGATCGCTCGCCGACTGACCGAGGCGAAGCAGACGATTCCGCACATTTATCTGACCGTCGACATCCAGCTTGACGCGCTGCTCAAGCTTCGCTCGGAGCTTAACAAGGGCCTCGAAAGTCGCGGCATCAAGCTCAGCGTCAACGACCTTTTGATCAAGGCGCTCGCCGCCTCGCTTATCGAAGTGCCGGAGTGCAATGTCAGCTTCGCCGGCGAGCAGCTGATCAAATACAGCCGTGCCGACATCTCGGTCGCGGTGTCGATTCCAGGCGGGCTGATCACGCCGATCGTCGCCAGTGCCGACGGCAAGAGCGTCTCGGCGATCGCCACCGAGATGAAGGACCTCGCCGCCCGCGCCAAGGAGGGCAAGCTGCAGCCGCACGAATATCAGGGCGGCACCGCGTCCATCTCCAACATGGGCATGTACGGGATCAAGCAGTTCGACGCGGTCATCAACCCGCCGCAGGGGATGATCCTCGCCGTAGGCGCGGGCGAGAAGCGGCCTTACGTGATCAACGATACGCTGCAGATCGCTACCGTGATGAGCGCCACCGGAAGCTTCGACCACCGCGCGATCGACGGCGCCGACGGCGCCCGGTTGATGCAGGCGTTCAAGCGCCTGGTGGAAAACCCGCTGGGGATGCTGGCTTGAAATGAAGTGGCTGACCGCTCTGATCGTCGGAGCCCTCCTGGCTATCTTGCTGCCGATGATGCTCGGGGGGCAGGAAGGTGTCTGGCTGAATAGCTGGGTCAAGTGGGGAACCATTCGTCCGTTTCGCGGATCGCCCGGACTTCTCTTCTCAATCCCGCTGTTCCTGGGCTCGGCCCTAGCGTTTCGACTGTTCTTCAACTGGCACAGTCGCTGACTCGAGCAAACTTGTCTGGTCGCATTCCATTCATCCGCGTCACCGCGATGCCGGCCGACACCAACCCGTACGGCGGCGTGTTCGGCGGGTGGTTGATGAGCCAGATGGGGCTGGCGTGCGGGTCGTTTGCTTCGAAGCATTCGCGGGGGAAGGCGATTTTGGTCGCCGCCGACGCCATAAAATTTCCAGGCGCAATGGCGGTCGGCGACGAGCTTAGCGTCTATGTCGAGCTTCGGAAGCAAGGGCGGACGTCATTGCGGCTGAAAGCCGAAGCACTTGCTCGCGAACGCGATGGTGAGGCGGAAAAGCTTGTGGCGGAGGGGGAATTTACGTTTGTCGCGCTAGATACGGACGGGCAGCCAAGAGCGATCGGGACTTAACCGTCACTGCGAGCGGAGCGAAGCAGTCCAGTCTGGATTGCCGTGTCGCTGCGCTCCTCGCAATGACGGTCAGTCCTCGACCATGTCCGGGTCGCGAAGGCCTTGGGCGATGCTTTCGCGAGCGCTGTTGGCCTGGACGCTGGTCACCGGATACGCGCAATAATCGGCCGCGTAGAAGGCGCTCGGGCGGTGGTTGCCCGATAGTCCGACGCCGCCGAACGGAGCGTTCGAGGGGGCGCCGTTGGTCGGCTTGTTCCAGTTGATTACGCCCGCTCGGACCTGGTCCCAGAATCGCTCGAACATCTTCGGGCTGCCGCCGACCAGGCTCGCGGCAAGGCCGAAGCGTGTATTGTTGGCCTCGGCGATGGCGGCATCGAAATCCATGACTCGCACCAGCTGGATGACGGGACCGAAAATCTCGTCATCGGGCCGGTCGGACACGTCGGTGACGTCGATCAGCGCCGGGGACAGGAACGGCCGGTCCTTGGATCGGCGATCGAGCGGGCGGATCGGCCGTCCGCCTTTAGTGATCAGCTCCGCCCATTGCCCGAGCAGATGGTCGGCAGTGGCATTGTCGATCACCGGCCCCATGAACGGCTGCGGGTCGGCAAATGGCTGGTCGACGATCAGCCGGTCGATCATCGTCGTGATCGCTTCAATGAGCGGGCCTTCCCGCCCGTCCTCGACGATCAGGCGCCGGGCCGCGGTGCAGCGCTGGCCGGCGCTGAGGTAAGCGGACTGCACCGCGATCGTGGCCGCGGCTTCGACGTCATCTGGACGCCAGACCACCAATGGGTTGTTGCCGCCAAGCTCGAGCGCGAGGATCTTCTGCGGCATTTCGGCGAATTGCCGGTGAAGCGATGACCCGGCGCGGGCGGAGCCGGTGAACAGGAGCCCGTCGATCCCGTCCTGCGAAGCCAAAGCACGGCCTTCGTCGGGACCGCCGATCAGCAATCGCACCACCCCTTCCGGAATTCCCGCCTGGCGGTAGCAATCGACCAGGAACTCGCCGGTCGCGGGTGTCTTTTCCGACGGCTTGAATACCAATGTATTGCCGGCGATCAGCGCCGGGACGATGTGGCCGTTGGGCAGATGGGCGGGGAAATTATACGGCCCGAGCACCGCCAGCACGCCATGCGGCTTGTGGCGCACCGACACCTTGGCTCCCATCGCCGCTTCGCTCGTTCGCTTGGGTGTTCGCTCGGCGTGAGCACTGATCGAGATATCGACCTTGTTGATCACCGCCGCGACTTCGGTCAGCGCTTCCCAATACGGCTTGCCGGTCTCGCGGGCGATCAGCGTCGCCATTTCCTCTTCGCGCTTGCGGACAATGTTGGCGAAGCGGCGCAGGGCCTCCGATCGGAAGGCGACGGAATGGTTGGCCCACGAAGGCAGCGCCGTGCGCGCAGCCGCGACCTCTGCGGCGGCATCGCCGGTTCGTCCCGACCATAATTTCGCGCCGGTAGCAGGCTCGGTGGAGGTCAGTGACTTCGACATTGCCGGCCCTCCACCATGAGCCGCGGGCGGGGTCAAGCCGGGGCTGAACCGTCCTGCATCGCAGTGCCCATGCGCCGGATCGCCGCCACCTTTGCTTCCAGCGGCGCCCAATCGTCGCGCTCGGCAATCGCCGCCCAGATGGCTTCGACCTCGTCGATGTGCATCGAGCAGGGTTCGGCGTTGGCCCAATAGTCGTGTCGTGGTTGGGCTTCGCGTCCCGCGAGCTGCGCCGCCAGCGCTCGGAACGGCTCCGCCGAATACGCATCAACGCCCGGGTCGCGGCCGCCCTGCCAGTCGAAGAAGACACGGTCGATCGTGGCGGCACGGGATTCGAGGGCTGCTATCAGTGCCATGGCCAGATTGCGGTCGGCGTCCCAGCCGCGGCTTTTGATCCCCAGCCGCTTGACGAGCGCCGCGACCAAAGCCTCCTCGAAGCGAGACCCCCAGCCGGACAGCGTCTCAGTGAGCGCGTCGACTTCTGCGACCAGCGTCAGGCAGCTGGCGAACTGGGCGACGTCCCAGTGGATGGCCTCGGGCTGGCTGCCGAAGGCGTAGAGGCCGTGATGGTCGAAGTAAGCAGCGGTAAAGCCCGGCTCCCAGTCGGGCGTGAAGCGCCACGGACCATAGTCGAAGCTCTCGCCGGTGACGTTGATATTGTCGCTGTTGAGAACGCCGTGGACGAACCCGGCGGCCATGTAGCTCGCCGCCAGTTGTGCGGTCGCCGCACCGACCAGCGCGCACAGCCGAAGCGCGTTTTCGGCTGAGTCGCCGGATGGGGCCTCGCCGTAGAGATGCTTGAGGGAGTAGCGGACAAAGGCGTTGAGATTGTCGATATTGCGGTGAAATGCCTGGCGCTGGAAGCTGCCGATCCGGATGTGCCCGTGGCTCAACCGCGTCAGCACCGCCGAGCGGGTCGGCGACGGCTCGTCGCCGCGCGTCAGATTCTCGCCGGTCTCGAACAGAGCGAAGCTCTTCGACGTGTTGACGCCGAGCGCTTCGAGCATTTCGGTGGCGAGGATCTCGCGCACGCCTCCTTTCAGCGTCAGCCGCCCGTCGGCGCCGCGGCTCCACGGCGTCTGGCCCGAACCCTTGGTGCCGAGATCGAGCAGGCGCCCGCGATCGTCTCGAAGCTGGGCGAAAAGGAACCCGCGGCCGTCGCCGAGGTCGGGATTGTACATCCTGAATTGGTGGCCGTGGTATCGCAGCGCCAGCGGACGCTGCAGATTGTCGGGCAAGGGCTCGAATCGGCACAGGTGCCGGGCCCATTCTTCTTCGGCGAGATCTGCAAGCCCGACCGTTGCGGCCGCGCGGCGATTGACGAACCGGGGAGTGCAGCGCGGAAAATCCGCTGCGTCGACAGGATCATAGAACTGGTCGCCAAGCTCGAGGATTTTCGGGTCGGGGCGGTATGATTGCGCAACCGGCATTCGGCGGCGATAGGGGAGCCGCACCGAGGGGGGAACCGCGAATGAAGCCGTGGAGCGACAGGTACTGGACCAGCCGCGACGGGTTGAAGCTTCATTATCGCGATTACGATGGACCCGCCGATCGTCCGCCGCTGCTCTGCCTGCATGGCCTCACTCGCAACAGCCGCGATTTCGAATCGCTGGCGGAACGCTACGCGGGCCAATGGCGGGTGATCGCGCCGGATTTTCGCGGGCGCGGGCAAAGCCAGCACGACCCGCAGCCGGCCAATTACGCGCCGCCGACTTATGCGCTCGATGTCGTCGAGCTTCTCGACGCGCTTGAAGTCAGCCAGGCGGTGTTCGTCGGCACGTCGCTCGGCGGTCTGGTGACGATGGCAGTTGCCGCTTTCGCCGCCCGGCGCATTGTCGGCGCGGTGCTTAACGACGTCGGCCCGGAACTCGACCCTGCCGGCCTCGAACGAATCCGCACCTACGTCGGCAAGCCGGTGCGGTTTGGTAGCTGGGAGGAGGCCGCCGCCGCGTTCCAGGACAAGTTCGGTGCCGTCCATCCACGCTACGGGCGGCTGGACTGGCTTCGCTATGCGAAACGCGTTGCGCGGGAGACCAAAGCGGGAGTGGAGCTCGATTACGACATGGCGATTGCCGAGCCGTTCAGCACCATCGAGGCCGAGCCGGCTCCCGACGCGTGGCCGCTGCTCGAAGGGCTTGCCGGCCGGCCCGTCTTGATCCTGCGCGGGGAAAGCAGCGACCTGTTGTCGCCGGCGGTTGCGGAGCGCATGCGTGACTCGGTCCCCGGGGCCGAGCTAGTGAGTGTACCGGGCGTCGGCCACGCGCCCGATTTCGACGAGCCGGAGACGATCGAGGCGCTGGACCGGCTGCTGCAGCGGGTGCTTGGCGACACGCCTAAGCGGTAAGCTGCCTGAGCTTGTCGAGCGCCGGACCGTCCTGCTCCTCGGCCGAAATTGTCGCCTTGAAACCGCCGTTGCGGTCAAACAGCAGCACCGCGGCGCTATGGTCGACGGTGTACGTGTCCCCCTGCGGCACCTTTTCCGAGAAGATGGCGTACCGCTTCTTCACTTTGTCGATCTGCGCCGGCGAGCCGGTGAGGGCGATGACCGGCGAGCCGAAGGCAGTGGCGTAGCTGGCGACTTCCTTGGGCCCGTCGCGCTCGGGATCGACGGACACGAAGACGATGTTGAACGCGTCCTCGCCGCGCCCGAGCTGCTTGCGCAGCTGCGCCAGCCTCGCGAGAGCCGTCGGGCAGACGTCCGGGCAATGGGTGAAGCCGAAGAAGATGGCATAAGGCTTGCCGGAAAGGCGGCTGCTGGCAAACGGCTGTCCGTCGGTGCCGACCAGCGTGAACGGCCCGCCGAAGCTGGTGCTGGTAATGGTCGCCGTAGGCTGCGTGGGTGTGCGGGGGTAGACGAGCAGCACCCCGGTCCCAATCAGCGCAAGCGCGACGAGGATCCAGATCAGCACTCGTATCCGTCTCACATCTGCTCTCCTGCGGCGCGGACACGGGCGGTTGCGCTGCGCTCGCCCGACTTCTCGAAGCTCAGGCCAAGCTCGATCACCGCGCCCGGCTCCAGCGGCTCGCGAAGCTCGGTCAGCATGAGATGCGTGCCCCCCGGCTCCAGCTTCACTTTCGCGCCGGCGGGAACGACCAGGCGATCGAGCCTGCGCATCCGCATCACTCCGCCAGCTGTGGACACCG
>JACCSV010000066.1 GCA_013812805.1 Sphingomonas sp.
CGCCGCTCGATCCGTTCGCGAACATAGGGCTCGCTCATCGTGAAGCGGGTTCCGAGCAGCGCGACTCTCGTACGGCCGTCGGCGACCAGCTTGTCGGCGGTCGCCTCGGCGATGTGCAGCACCGGGACGGAAAGCGCTCCGGCGACCTGGTCGTAGACCTTGTGGCCGGTGTTGGACGCGATCAGCACGCCCTCGGCGCCGCTCGCCTGCAGCCGGCGGGCGGCGTCAACCTTGATCTTCGCCACGCTTTCCCATTTGCCGGCATGTTCCATCTCGGCGATGGGCGCGAGGTCGAGGCTCTCGATCGACAGCCGCGCGCTGTGCAGCCCGCCGAGCCGCTGGGCGATTCCGCGGTTGATGTGCTCGTAGTAAAGCGCTGTCGACGCCCAGCTGGTGCCGCCGATGATGCCAAGCTTGCGCATCGCCCGTTCCCCCCTTCTTGCCCGCCACCACAGACCGGGTGACCGGCTGGGGGCTTGAACCCAGGTGCAATTGCTCGGACGCGAAAGCCGATCGCTTCGACTCACTGCCCTGGCATCTTGTCGGCCAAGTCGGCGCCACGGGCAAGCACCGATGTCTGATATTTTAGCACGCGATTGACGGCGGGTTTCCTGGCGGCGACATCGTTGCCGATGGCGGCGGAATCCCAAGCGAGCGACGCGGTGCTGATGGTCCGCCCGGCGGCGTTCGGCTTCAATCCGGAGACCGCCGCCACCAACGTCTTCGCCGCAGCGGTCGCCAGCGAGTGCGCGTTGGCGGCGGCGGCTGAATTCGACCGCGCCGCCGAGCGGCTGGCCGGCGCCGGAGTCGAGGTCGTGGTGCTCCAGGATTCGCCCGAGCCGGCCAAGCCCGACGCGGCCTTCCCCAACAATTGGGTGTCGTTCCATGGCGACGGACGAGTCGTGCTCTACCCGATGGCGGTGCCGAGCCGGCGGAACGAGCGCCGCGCCGATGCACTGCTCGACCTGCTGGCCACGCGCGGCTTCAAGGTTAGCGAATTGGTCGACCTCAGCGGACAGGAGGAATGTGGCCAAGTCCTGGAAGGCACCGGAAGCCTGGTTCTCGATCGGCCGCGGCAGCGCGCTTATGCGGCGCTCGGCCCCCGCACCGACCGCAACGCTTTGGCCGAGTTCGAGCGCCGCCTCGGCTATTCGACCTTCGCGTTCGACGCCGCCGACCGCTACGGGCGGCCGATCTATCACACCAACGTGATGATGAGCCTGGGGACCCGCTTCGCCATGCTCTGTACCGAGGCGGTTGCCGAGGACCAGCGCAAGCGACTTGTCGACGACATCGAGGCCACCGGCCGAACCATCATCGCAGCCGACTACTGGCAGCTGCGCGGTTTCGCTTGCAACCTCCTCGAGCTGCGAAGCTCGAGCGGCGACCCGCTGATCGCCTTGTCGGCGTCGGCGCGAGCAAGCCTCCGCCGCGACCAGATCGCGACGCTCGAGCGGCTCGGCGGAGAATTGGTAGACGCCGCAATCCCGACCATCGAGGCGGTGGGCGGCGGCAGCCTGCGCTGCATGCTCGCCGACGTGCATTTGCCGCGCGTCAGCCCAGCGATTTGACGATTTCCTCGACCATCTTCTTGGCGTCGGCGAGCAGCATCATCGTATTGTCGCGGTAGAACAGTTCGTTGTCGACGCCGGCGTAGCCGACCCCGCCCATCGACCGCTTGATGAACAGCACCGTGCGCGCTTTTTCGACATCGAGCACCGGCATTCCGTAGATCGGCGAGCTCTTGTCGGTCTTGGCCGCCGGATTGGTGACGTCGTTGGCGCCGATGACGAATGCGACGTCGGTCTGGGCGAAGTCGCTGTTGATGTCCTCGAGCTCGAACACTTCGTCATACGAGACGTTGGCCTCGGCCAGCAGCACGTTCATGTGCCCCGGCATTCGGCCCGCGACCGGGTGGATCGCATATTTGACCCGCACCCCCTCTTTCTTAAGCAGGTCGCCCATCTCGCGCAGCGCATGCTGCGCCTGGCTGACCGCCATGCCGTAGCCGGGAACGATGATCACCTGGTCCGCCTGCTTCATCAGGAACGCCGCGTCCTCGGCCGAGCCGCGCTTGTAGGGGCGGTCGATCGCTGCCGCTCCGCCCGCGGCGACAGCGTCGCCGCCGAAGCCACCCGCGATCACCGAGATGAAGCTGCGGTTCATCGCCCGGCACATGATGTAGGAGAGGATGGCGCCCGAGCTTCCGACCAGGGCGCCGGTAATGATCATCGCGCTGTTGTGCAGGGTGAAGCCCATCGCCGCTGCAG
>JACCSV010000070.1 GCA_013812805.1 Sphingomonas sp.
GACGTCGCCGACGAGATCTTCACCCGGCTGATGGGCGACGTCGTCGAGCCGCGCCGCGAGTTCATCCAGGACAATGCGCTGAGCGTCGCCAATCTGGACGTTTAGGGTGACAGTTCACGCCGGCTCCTGCCACTGCGGCGCCGTGAGTTTTACCTATCGCACTGACGCACCACTTGCCGTGCGCGAGTGCCAGTGCAGCTTTTGTCGCAAGCACGGCTCGCGCAACGTCAGCGATCCACATGGCTCGATCGAGATTGTCGCGAGGGCGTCGCTGACCCGCTATCGCTTCGGCCTCGGCATCACCGACTTTTTGATCTGCCGAACCTGCGGAAGCTATGTCGCGGCGGCGATGGGCTTGGGCGAGGAATGCCGTTCGACGCTCAACCTCAACTGCTTCGACGACCCACACGTCGAGCTGGAGCCGGAGCCGGTGGTGTATGACGCCGAAGACGCGGGCGACCGTATCGAGCGACGGCGGCAGCGCTGGACTCCCACCCGCGTCACCGAGCCGGAACTCGGCGGCGGCACCGATGCTTGAAACGGCGATGGCCGCGGCGACCATCACCATTGCCAGCTACAACATGCGCAAGGCGATCGGCACCGACCGGCGGCGCAACCCGCACCGCGTGCTCGAGGTGCTGAAAGAGATCGACGCCAGCATCGTCGCGCTGCAGGAGGCAGACAAGAGGTTCGGCGGCCGCGCTTCGGCGGTTCCGCACGAGCTGATCGACGACCATGGTTTGTACAAGCCGGTCCCGCTCGGGGTGCGGCACAAGCGGCCGATGGAGAAAACCCGCCAGCGCGCGGAGAAGCTGCTCAACGTCGATACCCGCAACATCGGCTGGCACGGCAATGCATTGCTGGTGAAGCACGACGTCGGAATCCTCGATTGCCTGGCGCTGGACCTGCCGACGACCCTGGAGCCGCGCGGAGCAGTCATGGCGGAGCTGCTGCTGCCCGGCGCCCGGCCGCTTCGAGTCGTCGGCATGCATCTCGATCTGTCAGGCCTGTGGCGGCGTCGGCAGATGCGCGCCATCCTCGATGCAATCGCGGCGCGGACGCAGGCCATGCCGACGGTGCTGATGGGCGACACCAACGAATGGCGCGTCGCGGCCGGCTGCCTCACCGATTTGCCGCCCAATTACCGGATCGCCGAGACCGGCCCGAGTTTCCACGCCCGGCACCCGCTGGCGGCGCTCGACCGGATCATCTGCGATTCCGCGATTACCATCGAAGCCGCGGGCGTGCACAGAAGCGATGCCGCGCGCAAAGCGTCCGACCATCTCCCGATCTGGGCCAAGCTTTCGGTTTGATTCGTAATTGCGAGCGCAGCGAAGCAATTCAGCTGGATTGCCGCGTCGCTGGCGCTCCTCGCAATGACGGCTGGTATTAGCCGCCGCCGATCTTGCGCTGGCGCCGGCGCTGCACCGACGACCCAATCGCCATCGCCTCGCGATATTTGACCACGGTCCGGCGGGCGCAGTCGAAGCCGCGCTGCTTGAGCAATGCTGCAATCGCGTCGTCGCTCAGAATGTCGCTTTCGCGCTCGATGATCTCGCGGATCGCCGACTTGACCGCCGCCGCCGCTGCTCCCTCGCCCTCGGCCGACGCGACGCCCGATCCGAAGAAATATTTGAGCTCGTAGAGGCCGCGGTCGCACAGCAGATATTTGTTCGAGGTCACCCTGCTGACCGTCGATTCATGCATTTCGATCCCATCGGCGATCTCCCGCAGCGTCAGCGGTTTGAGCGCCGAGACGCCGCGCTCGAAGAAGCCGTGCTGAGTCTTGACGATCTCCGAGACCACCTTGACTATGGTTCGCGCGCGCTGGTCGAGGGCGCGCACCAGCCAGTTGGCGCTGGCCAGGCATTCGCTGAGCCAGGCCTTCGACTGCTTGTCCTGAGGGCCGGTGCGAAGCTCCTGATAGTAGCGGCGGTTGACCAACAGCCGCGGCAGCGCAGCGCCGTTGAGCTCGACCGCAAAACCGGTACGGGTGCGGCGGACGAAGACGTCCGGCGCGACGTCCTCGGCCGCTTCCAGCGAATAGCTCGATCCGGGCTTCGGGTCGTAGGCGCGAAGCTCGCGGACCATGTCGGCGAGGTCCTCGTCGTCGACGCCGCAGATGCGCTTGAGGTCGGCCATTCGGCCGCGGGCGAGAAGCTCCAGATTATCGATCATCCGCTCCATCGCCGGGTCGTAGCGGTCGGCGGCGCGGGCCTGCAGCGCCAGGCATTCGGCGAGGCTGCGAGCGCCGACGCCCGGCGGGTCGAGACCCTGAACCAGCGCTAGCGCCAGCTCCGCTGCCGCGGCCGTGGCTCCGGCATCGGCAGCGATGTCCG
>JACCSV010000083.1 GCA_013812805.1 Sphingomonas sp.
TGGGAGACCTCGGCCGGATCGTATGTGGGCAGCGCGAACAGCAAATAGCTGATCAGCCGAGTCAGGCTCGACAGGCTTTCCCTGACCTTCGACAGCGCGCGTTCCGCCCTGCCGATCTCCAGCATCAACTCTTCGAGCACTTCGTTGGTGATGCGTTTGCGGTCCGGACCGGTGTCGCGCCGAAAGATGTTGGACTTCAAGGTGTCGGTCTGGAGCGCAACCTCCTCGAGGACGTCGGCGGCGCGCTCGACGATCGCGTCGAGCAGGAAAACCAGGGTTCGCCAGGAGCGCTGCCTGGCGGCCGGACCGGGAACGACCTCAACATGGAATACCAGCCCTCGCGAACGCCCGCCCGCCATCCCCGTACAGCGGCGCCGCCGCGGTTTCCACACCAGCGAGCAGTGGCTGGCTGCACCGCCAGCCGTCTGCTAGCGCGCGCGGAAATGATTGATATTTCCAAGATCCGCAATTTCTCGATCATCGCGCATATCGACCACGGCAAGTCGACGCTCGCCGACCGGCTGATCCAGGCGACCGGGGGGCTGACCGAGCGCGAGATGAGCGCGCAAGTGCTCGACAACATGGACATCGAGCGCGAGCGCGGGATCACGATCAAGGCGCAGACGGTGCGGCTGGCCTGGAAGGGCTTCGAGCTGAATTTGATGGACACGCCGGGGCACGTGGATTTTGCCTATGAAGTCTCGCGTTCACTGGCTGCTTGTGAGGGTGCCCTGCTGGTGGTGGACGCGGCGCAGGGCGTGGAAGCGCAGACGCTGGCCAATGTCTACCAGTCGATCGAGCACGACCACGAGATCGTGCCGGTCATCAACAAGGTCGATTTGCCGGCCGCGGACCCGGAAGGGGTCAGACAAGAAATAGAAGAAATCATCGGTCTCGACGCGTCGGGCGCCGTCCTCGCCTCCGCCAAGACCGGCCTCGGCATCGAAGAAGTGCTGCAGGCGATCGTCGACAAAATCCCCCCGCCCAAGGGCGACGCGGCCGCCCCGACCAAGGCGATGCTGGTCGACAGCTGGTACGACCCCTACCTCGGCGTCGTCATCCTCGTCCGGGTCATCGAAGGCACGCTCAAGCGCGGCCAGCAAATCCGCTTCATGGCCACCGGCACCACCCACCTCGTCGACCGCGTCGGCTGCTTCCGCCCCAAGATCGAACAGCTCGACAGCCTGAGCGCCGGCGAGATTGGCTTCATCACCGCCCAGATCAAGGAGGTCGCCGAGACCCGCGTCGGCGACACTATCACCGACGCCAAGCGCCCCACCGCCGAGGCGCTGCCCGGCTTCAAGCTGGTCCAGCCGGTGGTCTTCTGCGGCCTGTTCCCGGTCGACGCCGCCGAGTTCGAGAAGCTTCGCGACTCCTTATACAAGCTGCGCCTCAACGACGCCTCGTTCAGCTTCGAGATGGAGACCAGCGCCGCGCTCGGCTTCGGTTTCCGGTGCGGGTTCCTGGGGCTGCTGCACCTGGAGATCATCCAGGAGCGGCTGACGCGCGAGTATGACCTCGACCTGATTACGACGGCGCCGAGCGTGGTGTATAAAATACACTTGAGCAAAAGCCGCAAGGACCGCCCTTCGACAGGCTCAGGACGAACGGAAGAGGGGGAGCATGAAAGCGGCGGCGCGGTGATCGAGCTGCACAACCCCGCCGACATGCCCGACCCCAACCGCATCGAGCTGATCGAGGAGCCGTGGATCGAGGCGACCATCTACGTGCCTGACGAATATCTCGGCTCGATCCTCAAGCTTTGCCAGGACCGCCGCGGCATCCAGAAGGATTTGACCTACGTCGGCACCGGCAGCCACGCCCGCGCCATGCTCCGCTACGAGCTGCCATTGAACGAAGTGGTGTTCGACTTCTACGACCGCCTGAAGAGCATCAGCCGCGGCTACGCGTCCTTCGACTATCACCAGATCGGCCACCGCACCGGCGACCTCGTCAAGATGAGCATCCTGGTCAACGCCGAACCCGTCGACGCGCTCAGCATGATCGTCCACCGCGGCAACAGCGAAGCCCGCGGCCGCGGCATGTGCGAGCGGCTCAAGGATTTGATCCCCAGGCACTTGTTCAAGATCCCGATCCAGGCGGCGATTGGGGGCAAGGTGATCGCGAGGGAGACGATCGCGGCGCTGAGGAAGGACGTCACCGCCAAGTGTTATGGGGGTGATGCCAGCCGCAAGCGGAAGCTTCTCGACAAGCAGCGGGAGGGGAAGAAGAGGATGCGGGAGTATGGGTCGGTGAGCATTCCGCAGGAGGCGTTTATTGCTGCGTTGCGGATGGGGGAAGACGGATAGCCAAGGCTATTGCTCTTCGTCTTCGTATGAGATCAGCCGAATGTCGTCGATAGGCTCCACGTTTAGGTCTGCAATACGCATATCGGTGAGCAGTGAGTGGATTCCTGAGAAGTCCCCGTCTTTGACGACAGGCAAACCCTCCGAAAATTGGGTCGATTTGTACGAGAAAGCACCATTCTTTTCGGTGTCGAACTCGAACATGTCGGGTTCCTCGCGAACCGAACTGCGGTTCAGGCCCCAAAAATAGAGAGGGCTTAGTGGTAGTGCCCGTGCAGATGCGAAATTCACCATGTAAATGATCTCGTCCGAAAATGGATGAGCGCCTTCATACCCCAAAACGTGCACGAACGTCTGCGAGCTGCCCTTTAGCTCCCGAAATAAACCAATGTATTTTCCAGCTTGAAATCGCTTGGCGGTCACGCCTTCGAACACACCGAAGCGGTTCTCCACCTATACATGCAACCTGATTCGCGAGTAGGTTCAGTAATCCAACGTAATCGACAAACCCTTTCTTGCCATGCTTGGCGGCGGCTATGTTGTCCACCGCCACGTTGATTTGCTCGACGTTGCCGGGTTTCATGAGCGCCAAGAGTGGCGATGCAAAAGTCAGATTCGAAGGCGACGCCTCCAGGCATTTGCGCAGGAGGGCCCATAATGGACCGGCTGAGCGGTGAGCGACGTTCTTAAAAAATGCTGACTTGCCAGTTTTAACCGAGCACATATCCGCATACGCTAAGTACGCGGCGAGTGTCAGCAAGGCTTCAGCAGCTTCTCGCCCCTTTTCCTCCCGACGATGGCTGTCTACTTCAGAAATAAACCGCGCTAACGGCACCGCGACGGGGTAAGGTAAATCGGCAAGCAATTCAGTGAGCTCTCGCCATTCCGGGGTGCGATTTCGCTCCTCAATCAGTTGGATGTCCTTGCTGTCGACGAACGAGCATGCGGACGCGCTAGTGCCGAAATCGAAGCCAAGATATGTGGAACTGCTGGTCTCCTCAGACGCGAACGTCATATCTATGTGGAATGGGCGGCCCTCTACCGCGACGCCAGGCGCCTGATCGCTCCGACCATAGATAAAGCGGGGCGTGGCGGTGCCATCCTCGCGGACCGTGAGCTCAACTTCGATGGCTTGCTGGAACTTTGCGTTTTGGGGCGTGGCCGCTCGATGATCCACGATGTTGTGCCGGGATTCGAGATCGTCGGGATCGAATGATGAGCGCATGAAGAAATATTCGAGCAGTCGTTTTGGAGGACTCTTCAATCGCACTTTCCAGACTAGCGGCTTGTCCACCAGACCCCGCAGGCTGCTGGCTGATGGCAGGAGCACTCCATCATCAAAATCCGAGCCGATGCTAAGTTGGAGTTCCTTTGATATCGGCCTTGCCCGCTTGATTTCGAGATCAGCGCCATCTGCCTTCAGCGCTAGGCACAAGCGGTTGTACGTAACCGCGCGAAAGTCGCCTTGTCCTTCCGTGAAAAAGCGGCGGGCGCACTCGGTCGCGAGCCCTTTGGCCACGATTTCTTGAAAGCTCTCGGTAAGCTCAAGAATATTAGCCGTCCCAAGTTCCTTTTCAAGGTCGCGCGCGAGCAACTTGGCGATCCAACGGATGTTAGACGATCCTCCGGAGAGGAGGACGACCGAAATTGGTTGCCCCTTCAATTCACTTGATGCGCGATCAATAGTTTTACGGATCGAATCCCGCAGTTTTTGGCTCCAGATCCTCTCCTCAAATATCATCCTTAGCTTTCCAGCATCAATCTTAAGCGTCGCATTGGCCGCCACAGGGTCGTAAGGATTGATCGGAACCTGGATCGGATAGGAAGCTACGCCCGATAGATCGGCTTCCAAGCTCCAGCTCGCGATCGATTTGCAGACTGAAATCTTTGCAACTTCGACGGCTTGTAGCAGTCGCTTGTAATGGCGAAAGAAGTCTCGCTGACGCTGAGAAACGGCGGTAAAATCGTCGGTGTTCCTATTTCGATTGGACCATTCGATTGACTTTCGAATTTCGCTCCGAAGCGAATTATCGGCGGCCTCCATGATTAGAGATTCGGCGATCAATCTATTGATCGAGAATCCTCCTATCTGCAGAGACTTGGCGCTCAGAGGGCGACTATTGGTTCCCGATTGACTTACGTCGCCTGTTTTCGTGCTTTCAATCACCGAAATGTCGAACGTCCCACCACCAAAGTCCAGCACGAGCGCTATGTGTTTACGCAGCTCAGCAAGCCTAGGGTGACGCAAGCCGTATCGATAATACTGAAACACTGCGAACGGCTCAGGCATGAAATCTATTTTTTCAAACTTACCGTGTAGCGCCCTGCGAATTGCTCGACGGTAGTTCGATAGCCAACTTTCCTCCGCCATATTCGAGCCGCTCAATGACAGTGGCTCAGCGATGAGGATGCTCTTCGGTAGGGGGCGGCCCTGCATGTTGAGCCAATTATTTACCTTGCCAAGCAGCTCCCGAAAGAAATCCTGTGCGATCCCGACAGACGTGCTTCTCGGAGTGTGAGGCGATGTAATCGTTCGCTTGGTCACAGCATCTGGGTCGTGCTGACCGAGATCAATTTTAAAGTCCTCAATCAGCTGTTCGGGGTTCGGGCACCGGTCGCGGGCTTCGGCGCCGATATGCGCGCGCTTTGTCTCGTCATAAAAAAGGATTGTTGGAACCACTGCACGTCCGTCGATTTGCGCCAGATTGACTGACGTGATGAACGGCATTTTTTTTAGTGACACGCTGTACCCCTTGCATTCTCCCCTGACTTGCTAGCGCACCAACGTTTCATCCGCCACCATTCGAATTGCACAAAACTGCGAGGCCCCGGAATGCGACGGATTGCGGGCCGGATTACGGTGACATTTCACTCAATACGCTTATTCCCGGCCGCAGCCCTAAGCGGCTACCGCCTCCGATTGATTCGCTCCCAAACCCGCTCCTCGTCTCGGCTAAACTCGATCTTCACTTCCGAGCCCAACCGGATGAGCGCGCGGATTTGGCGGTCAGCGCTAATGTCGCGGAAGCGGCCGCGGAGCAGGCGGGAGAGGTGGGGTGGCTTGCCGGTATGCTTGGGGGCGGCGGCCTGACTGAGAGCGAGCAAGGATCACTTTAATCAGCTTTGACACCAGGCTGGCCTTGATCATATGCTCTTCGGCATTGGCCATGCCAGATCGGCGAAGACGTTGCCGCAAACTTTCGGTGATTTGCTACTTCGTCAAATTCCCGCCTCAGCGCCGCAGCCAGCTGCTCGTCATGCCCCCGGCACGATTGCGCTCGAGCATTGTCCTCGCCGCCGGTGAGGTCGCCCATCCAGCCGTTTCACCTTTGAATCAAAGGGAGGTCGGTCACGCGGACTAAATCTAACGTGACGTCGAAACTGTCGGCCGCTGCGCGCCCGCAGCCCGGCCGGCCGGCACTGGCTCTTCGAGATTAGTCACGTGCCGTGTCGCGCTGCGCCTGTTCCTTGTGCTCGGCGATTGCCCGGCTTTCATACTCCCGCCGCGCCGCCTCCTCATAAGCCACCTGCTCCGCCGCCGCCCGCGCATACACCTCAGCCCGAACCCGCACCTGCTCGTCATACCCCATCGCAGCCCAAGCCTCCCGCTCCACGCCCGGCGGCGGGTCGGTGCATTGGCCGAGGGCCTCGCTGCTCGGCTCGGTGCTGTGGGTGCCGTGGTCGTGGAGGTATTCGGGGCGCAGCGACACCGGCCGCATCGGCTCCCCGCTCGACGCCCAATATTCGCGGCGGTGGGCGTCGAGCCACTGGCTGAACGGGGTTTCGGCGATGTCCACCATCGCCTGGCCGCCACGCTGCACGTTGCTGAGCGCGTACCATGGGTCGAGGCCAACGCCGCTCGACATCAGGTCGAACATCACTTCCATGTGGGTGATCTGGCGGAGGTAGAAATCGGCGGCGGCGATCTCGCCACCCAGGCGCGCCTCGCGCTCGACGACGACCTTGCGCAGGAATTTGTTGGCGATTCGCTCGATCAGCTCGAGCCTGGAGTCCTCGTCCATCTCCGGCTCCGGCTCGGGCTCGTGGCCGCGCAGGCGCGAGGGCGGGGTGAGCTGGGCGTTGCGGGCAGCAGCGTCGGCGACTCCGGCGGCGATCCTGACGCTGCCTTCGGCCTTGGCGATCGCCATCGCCCGATCATAGGCGGCCTTGAAGCTGTCGGCGCCTTTGGCCTTGAGCAACTGGTCGACTCCGAACGGGGCCATGCCGATCGCCATCGCGGCGCGGCGCTTCGAGCCGGTCGCGGACAAAGCGGCGATGAAGGCGCGCTGGCGCTCCGCGCTCCAACCGTCGGCGCGGTTGTACTTGCGCGGCACGGGTACGAATTCGAGGAGGTCGCCGAGGTGGGTGAAATCGCCTTGCCCGGCGGTGCCGGTGGAGCGACAGCGGTCGCAGATCACGGGAATGGTCATGGCGCGGCGTATAACCAAATAGGTTCGTGTAGGAAAGCGCCGTGTGCGTGTCCGCCACCCGGGCGATCCCATCCGCAATGGAGGAAGTCTCAACACCGCGGCAATGTCTTCGGAACTAATCGGTAACCGACTTCGCAAAAGAAGGATTATCGGGGTGGGAATAACAGCGACAAGCGCGCGCCGTGCCGCGGGGGCGGCGGTGCTGCTGCTCGCGGGGGCGGGCACTGCGGGGGCGCAGACGGTGGTCGCGTTCGACGGGGCGGTGGTGCAGAGCTGCGTGCTCAGCATCACCACGCCGGGCGTGCTTGGCGGCAACACCAACGGGACCGAAATCGGCTCGGAGCAGACCGGGGGCACCGCCGCAGTGCTGGCCATCACCGCCACCGCCGGCGCTCCGACGATCGCCTTCGCCGCGCCGACGATGAGCCTCAAGCCGGTCACCTATACGGGGACGGCCGCGGTCACTATCGCTACACCTTGCCGGGGGGCGCCAACCAGGGCTACACCAGCGGGGCATCGCAATATACCAGCACCAACGCGCTCGGCGACACCGTCACGCTGCACGCCAAGGCGACCGATGCGGCGGGGTTCGTCGCCGGCAGCTACCGAATCCAGACGACGGTGACATGCCAGCAATAGCCGCCCGGATCGGCGCCGCGCTGCTTGCCGCGGCGGGGCTCGCCTCGGTGGCGGGCGCGGTCGGGCTGGGGCCGCTGGTCCATTCGGGCGTCACCAACAGCGAGCGCAAGGGCTTCTATCTGACGCTGATCAACCCCTATCCGGGGCGCGAGCGGTTTCGGCTATACAGCGTCGGCTGGGACAGCGAGGCGCCCGCAGGCGAGGTGCTGATCCCGGTGCCGCAGCCGGCGCTTCGCGGCAAGTCGCAGCGGCGGCTGCTGGTCGTCGCCACCGGCCTGGAGCCCGGGGAGGAACGTCGTTTCAGGGTCTGCGCCGAGCGTCTCGCTGCGGCCGGGGAGGGGATCATCCATGCGCGTGTCTGCTCTAAGCTTACTGCTCGCCGCCTCGGTTGAGCTGGCGTTAAGCTCGGCGGCGGCGGCGCAGTCGGGCGTTTATTTGCCGCAGGCGCCGCAAGGGCCGGGCGGCGAGGACAGCATCGAATCGGCGTCGGGAACCCGCTGCCGGCAGAGCATCAACTCCAGCGGCGGCTATGTCGACATCGGGCTGGCCGGAAGCGCCGGCTCGGGGATCCCGAAGCAATCGGGGGTGCTGATCTCGATCAACGAACGCGACCGCGAAGCGCTGGCTTATGCGCGAGTGACGATACCGCTCGGCCGCAAGCCGAAGCGGATCGATTGCAGCCAGATTTACGAGCTGGAGATCGCCCGGCTTCGGCAGGAAGTCGAGCTGTTGAGGATGAACGCCGAATAGCGGCGAATTGAAAACGGTGACTTTGGCGCCGAAATCGCGCAGCGTCCCGACTCATGGCGACGCGGGGGAAACAGCCACAGCCGGGGCCGGAGGCGAGCGCGGCGCAATCGCGGCTGCCGCCCGGCCTGCCGCCGGAGATGTTCACCGGGCCGGGGATGTTGGCGCTGGCCGACCTGCTGCCGGTGATGGTGGCCTATTTCGACGGCGATCAGTGCATGCGCTTCCTCAACAAGGCGCTCGCCGAATATCTCGGGCGGCCGCGCTCGGAGCTGCTGGGGATGACGCTTCGCCAGATCCTCGGCGATGAAGGCTACGAGCGGCGCGGCCCGATGATCGAGGCGGCGCTTGCCGGCGAGCGCCAATTCTTCGTCGCCGATTACGACCATCCGGCCAAGGGACCGGCAGCGGTGCAGACCGAATATGTGCCGTGGACCGCGCCCGACGGCCGGGTGCTCGGAATCGTCGCTGTGGTCCAAGACGTCACCGAGCAGCGCACCGCCGAGCGGGCGCTGCGCGAGAGCGAAGCGCGGTTCAAGCGGATCGCCAACGCGGCGCCGGCGATGATGTGGGTGACGAGGCTCGACCGGGTGCGCGACTTCGTCAACGATTTCTATGCCGAGTTCGTGTGCGGGCCGGGCTGCGATCCTGAAGATGCGCGGACGATCGACTGGAAGAGCCGGATTCATCCCGACGATGTCGAGCGGGTGATCGGCGAGAGCCTCGCCGGCGAAGCTTCGGGGCAGCCGTTCACCCTCGAGGCGCGCTATAGGCGGCACGACGGCGAGTTTCGCTGGCTGCGCTCGGTGTCCTCGCCGCGGTTCGGGCCGGACCGCGAGCCGATCGGCTTCATCGGCGTTGCCACCGACGTGACGGTTGCCAAGGAAGCCGAGCTGCAGCTCAAATCGCTGGTCCAGCAGCGCACCGCCGCGCTGGCGGAAAGCGAAGCGCGGTTCCGGGCGATTTTCGACACCGTCCTGGAAGTGCTGGTGCTGCTCGACCCGGACGGCACGATCATCGAGATGAACCGGAAGCAGGCGCCGTGGCGGGCGTCGAATGCTCACGAGGGGCTGGGGCGCAAGCTGTGGGAGGCGCCGACGATGCAGCTTTACCCGCAGCACGCGCCGCTGTTGAGACAAGGGGTGAAGACCGCCGCCAAGGGCGAGCTGTTTAACACGCAGATGACGATGGAGCGCGCCGGCGTGGCGACCGCCTACCTCGACGTCGCGCTGCAGCCGGTCCGCGACGCCAGCGGCCGAGTGGTCTACATCCTGTTCGAGGTGCGCGACATCACCGAGCTCAAGGCGGCGCAGGAGCAGCTTCGGCAAAGCCAGAAGATGGAGGCGCTGGGCCAACTGACCGGCGGGATCGCGCACGACTTCAACAATTTGCTGACAGTGGTTGTCGGCGGCCTCGACCTTGTCGCCAAGCGAGTCGACGACCCCAAGCTCAAGCGCTACGCGACCAACGCGCTGACCGCCGCCGAGCGCGGCGCCCGGCTGACCGGACAGCTGCTGGCGTTCAGCCGGGTGCAGCGGCTGGAAGTGCGGCCGGTCCACATCGCGCCGCTGATCCAGGAGATGGGCCCGCTGCTGCGCAACGTTCTCGGCCCGGGCATCCAGAAGGAATTCGATCTCGGCGAGGAACTGGTCGCGGTGATGGCCGATCCCACCCAGCTCGAGGTCGCGGTGCTCAACCTCGCGATCAACGCCCGCGACGCGATGCCCGACGGCGGCGTGCTTACGTTCAGAACGCGGCTGGTGTCAGAGCCGTCGGGACCCGAGCTTGCCGACGGCGACTATGTCGAGCTCACCATCAGCGACACCGGCGAAGGCATGAGCGAGGACGTCGCCAGCCGTGCCTTCGAGCCGTTCTTCACCACCAAGGAAGTCGGCAAGGGCACCGGCCTGGGGCTGTCGATGGTTTATGGAATGGCGCGCCAGTCGGGCGGCACCGCAAGGATCGAAAGCCGGAGGGGCGAGGGCACGTCCGTCATGCTGTACTTCAAGGCGGCCCAGACCGATCCCGTCTCTGCTACCGACGAACAGGTCGCCGACGAACGCGAACTCGAGCAACGCGCCGCCTCGGTGTTGATCGTCGACGACGACCCGGATGTGCGCGCGTTCATCGCCGAGGCGCTTGCCGACCAGCAGTATCGCGTGCGCGAGGCCGCGGACGGCAAGTCGGGCCTCGAGGCGTTTGCCGACGAGCGGCCGGACCTGGTCGTGCTCGACTTCGTCATGCCGGAAATTTCGGGTGCGGACGTGGCGAACAAAATCCTCGCCGATCATCCAGAGCAAAAGATCCTGTTCGTTTCCGGATACAGCGAGACCGACGCGATCAAGCGGATCGCTCCGAACGCTCCCCTGCTCAACAAGCCGTTTCGCGCCGACGCCTTGTGCAGGGCAGTGCAGCGGGCATTGTCGGACGGCTGATGCCGCGGGTGGAGACGCCGTTCGGCGCGATCGGATTCGCCGAGCAGGGCAGCGGCGGCGTGCCGATCGTCTTCCTCCATGGCGTCGGCTCTGACAAGAGCGTGTGGAAGCCGCAGCTCGAACATTTCGGCCGCTCACGCCTGGCGGTGGCGTTCGACTATCCCGGCTATGGCGACAGCGCGCCGGCGGCGGCGGGGATGACGCGCGACGATTATGCAGCGGCGATCCTGGCGGCGATGGACGGGCTTGGAATCGGCGCGGCGCACGTTTGCGGGCTGTCTTTGGGCGGAGTCGTCGCGATTGCGATGCACGCGGCAGCGCCGGAGCGCTGCGCGTCATTGGTCATCGCCGACAGCTTTGCAGTGCACCCGGACGGGCGCGGCATCCATCAGCGCGGGCTGGAGGCAAGCACGACCATCGGCATGCGCGCGCTTGCCGAGGCCCGCGCACCACTGCTGCTTGGCGCCGGCGCGTCGGCCGAGCTGCGCGACGAGGTGGTGGAAACCATGGCGAGGATCGATCCGGCTGCCTTCGCCATCGGCCTCGAAGCGGTGTGGTTGGCCGACCAGCGCGGCCGCGCCGCCGCGATCGACGTTCCGACGCTGGTCATCGTCGGTGCAGAAGACAAGGTGACGCCGCCCAACCTGTCGCGCCAGCTAGCCGACGAAGTTGCGGGAGCGGAGATGCACGAGATCGCCGGCGCCGGTCACCTGGCGAACATTGAGAAGCCGCACGAGTTCAACCGGCTGGTCGAGGCGTTTGTCGAGCGCGTGGAGGCGCGCGGCGGGGTGAACGGCTAACGTCTGCTTTCGACCCACTGCGGGCATCAGGGCATCACTTCGCAGCAGACCTGCGACGACTGATGGCCACCCCTAAGATGGCACCGGCAGCAGCCCATCCCGCATCGACTACAAATGAGTGGAGCAGTAGCGGCAGGTCAAACTCGTCCGCTTCCCGCGACGTGACGAAGCCGATCGGAGCCAAGAACACCCACAGGCCGATCGAGACGAGAAACGCGCGCAGCCACTGGCGTAACGCGCCAGTCCGACCTTCACTAGACCCTCGGAACACGGCAGCACCCAAAGCTACCAAGAAGAAGACAATCGCGCCTAAACCCATTCCGCTCGTTAGGTCCTACTGGAGTAGAACCACAAGTCCGCTTTCCACCCATTGCGGACATTTGGCGCACCCTCCATTCTGGCCCGGTGGAACATGCGAAGTGATGCATGATACCTTAGACATACCTGCGGCTTTGCAAGAAGGAGCGCTTTATGCCGGTGCAACGCGACCAGCCCTATGGCGGCCAGAATTTCCTCGTCGATCTGGGGGACGGCGTCACCGAAGGGCCCGACGCCGCTTTTTGG